>JAQXDJ010000332.1 GCA_029251425.1 Vicingaceae bacterium | reverse complement strand
AGAGGGATAGATGGAAGTGTTGTTTGGGCGGATACAATGGGGGTTGTTCAAAATGGCATAAATGAATCGTTTTGTAGTAATGTTATTATTTTGCCTGATGGAGATATTGTAGGTGTTGGCTGTACATCTAATAATGGAGTAGATGCTTGGATGGTAAAATATGATGGCAACGGTAACTTGTTATGGAAGAGAGATTTTGATAAATATGGAGGGAATAGTCACAATTACTTTTGGGATATACACCAAACCTATGATAAGGGTTTTGTTATTTGTGGAGATATATTAAATACTAATATAGGAGAAAAATCTATGTGGGTATTAAAATTAGATAGCAATGGTTGCGAAATACCAAATTGTACATTAGGTGTAACAGAAAGTATAGTTAATGAAGATGGGTTGTTAGTTTACCCTAACCCTAGTAGTGGTATTATCAATTTTAAACTTCCAGAGATAATTAATAGTAACAATACTCAATTAGTTATATTCGATATTACAGGAAAAGTAATGCTGAATACTTCTTTCAATACCAATAGCAAACAATTAGATGTGTCTTCTTACCCTAAAGGCATCTATTTCTATCAACTCACAACTGGAGAGGAGAGATACAAAGGGAAGGTAGTTGTTCAGTAAATTTTTACTGTTCCATTGTCGGATTTATGTCGTTCTCTTTTCATTGTCGTACCATATCTGTCGTATCACTACTTTGAGAATTCAGTTTTAATCACCTCGTAAGCTTTTTTCTTTTTTCCGTAATAATCGATAATACTCCAGCTTGGTCCTGGCCAACAATCGTTGAGTTGCCAAAATAGACTTCCCATGCAGTGTGGTTGGTTATTGATATGTGCTTGTATGGCCATTTGCATTCCTTTAGCTTGGGTCTCTTGGCTAAGATTTACAAAGGCCTCAAATGATTTAGGCTCATCATAATATTGCTTTATATGCTCTAATATTAAGCCGTTTCCAATGTAACTTTTTTGTCTGTTGAGCATAGTAGGAGATTCTAAATATTGACTAGAATCAACAGCAAAAGTTTTAATCGTTTCCATTCCAGGGAAAGATTGAAAGCCATATTCAACCATAAAACGGCCTACATTTTTATCGAAATTTTCAAAAGGTTCTCTACCGTGCCATACACCCCAATAGTGCATAGAACCATGGTTAAAGTTTTCAGGAGCCCCCCAATTGCTAGATGGTGAAGAAGGGGTGTAATCTCTATTTAGATCAAGTTCATTAACTAGGTTTGGAATTAAACTATGAAATACTTCAGCGTAGCCATTCCATATTTGAGAAGAATCTTCTGCTGAATAATTGTATTGCTTTTGCCAACCCCAATTTTCCCAAGCCACTTCAATTTCGTTATTCCCACACCATAAAGCGATTGAAGGGTGGTTTCTTAAACGAGTGATATTCTCTTTTACTTCATGTTTTACATTCTTTTTAAATTCATCATCAACAGGATACATGCTTCCAGCAAACATAAAGTCTTGCCATACTAATATTCCTTTTTCATCACAGATGTCATAAAAAATATTATTTTCATAAATACCTCCTCCCCAAACACGCAACATGTTCATGTTTGCAGCTGCAACATCAGTTAATAATTTGTGGTATTGACTATCTGTTACATTAGGTAAGAACATGTCTTGCGGGATGTAGTTAGCTCCTTTCATAAACACCCGTTTACCATTTAATTTGAAAAAGAAGGATGTTCCAATGCTATCTTTTTCATTCACTAATTCAATGGTTCTTATTCCATAGCGCGAATCTTTATGATCAATTTTTACATCCCCATCAAAAATTGCTACTTGTAAATCGTATAAGTGAGCATTTCCCATTCCATTACACCACCATAATTTTGGATTTTCAATTTTTAATTCATGTTTGATGGTATTTGATCCGTTTTTGATGGTTTTTTGATGTTTTTCACCATTTATGATGATAAAAATATCTTTTTCTTCTGGATTTGATGATTCTATCGTAATTTCTGTTGATAATATTGCTTCGGTTTCTGAAATACTTTTTGTCTGAACGTAAACATCTGTAATTTTAGCATCATTCCAAGCGTTAACTTTAATGGGTTTCCAAATACCTGAAGTAACAAATCGTGGTCCCCAGTCCCAGCCAAAATGATAAGCTGCTTTTCTGGTAAAAGAACTTACTCTGGTTTCACCAGTTTCACATCCAGAAGGCAATTTGTAAGGGTAGTTGTTATATTTCTCTTTATTGTAATTAATAGGAGAGATGAATTGAACTTCCAAAACATTCTCGCCAACTTTTAATAAAGGTTTTATTTCTACTTTCCAAGTTCTAAACATGTTGTTGGCAGAAATAATGTGTTTTCCATTTAATTTAACTTCCGCATAAGTATCTAATCCTTCAAATTCAATTTCAATGTTATCATCTTGTAATTGGTCTTCGGTTATCGTAAATGTTTTTTGGTATTTCCAATCTACATTTTCTATCCATTGTAAGCTATCCTCATTGGTTTTCCAATAGGGTTCTTCAATTAAATTATTGGCTAATAAATCTGTATGAATTACCCCTGGAACAGTGGCGCTATACCAATTGTTGGTTTGCTCATGAAAAAATTGCCATTCTCCATTTAAGTTAATTTCAGGAGTAATATTCTCTTTAGGATTGGAGCATTCGAAAAGAATAAAAAATGTTAAGATGTAGAGTAGTTTTTTCATATTGTTTTTTCTGTGTCATTCTGAACGAAATTTTATTCTTGCTTTAGCGAGATAATAAAATGATGTGAAGAATCTATTTTTTTTTAAATTCAAATGGTTGATCTAAACAGATTCTTCACATCATTTTGTTTCGTCAATCAATTGTCGACAAAATATCGTTCAGAATGACAGCTCTTTTAAAATTCCGTTAATCTTTTCCTCATCAATAATAGTTCTGCTTCCCATTCCTAAAGCTTCTTTTGTTGTATTTGATTGATGAACAGTAAAATGCAATGCATCAATTCCGGTTGCAGCTAATTCCTTTGCATTGGTTTTGTTAACTCCACTTCCTGCCATAATTTCTATTTCACTATTGGCTTGTTGTACCATTGTTTTTATCTTTTCAATTCCATTAATGGCTTTGTCGTGTTGCCCTGAAGTAAGTATTCTGTCAACCCCAAAATTGATGAGGCTGGTTAATGCTTCTGTAGGGTTTTCTACAAAATCAAAAGCTCGATGAAACGTTACTTCTAAATCTAAACTTTTAGCAGCTTCAGTTAAATCAATATTCGCTTCAAAATCTAATTTGTTGTTAGGAGTTAAACACCCAAAAACAACTCCGGAAGCTCCAGCCTTTTTTGCGATTTTAATGTCTTCTAACATAATTAAAACATCGGCTTTAGAATAATTAAAACCTCCTTCAATGTGTCGAATCATAACATGAACTTCAATACCTTGCTCAGCGCATTGTTTAATTAATCCAAAACTAGGGGTTAAACCACCTACATTTAAAGCAGAACATAATTCTACTCGATTGGCACCAAATTTCTTTGCAGCCATTGCTCCATCTACGGAATCTATACAAAATTCAATTTTCATTTTACAATTATTTCATCCATAAATATCCAAGCTTCAGAACCTGCTGCTTCGTGCCAATCTGGAACATTTTTAATGTTGACAGCTTTAATTTTTATATAACGTATTTTAATAGTTTCAAAAGCTGAAGTAAACTGCTCAATAAATTGACCTCGCTCTTCAGCTGGTTTTTTTGGAAGAATACTATCAAAATTAATATAATGTTCTCCATCAGATGAAACTGAATACTGTACCTCTTTGGGTAAGAAAATCCATGAATTATTGTACTGGTAATAATTGGTGCTAATAGTACTAACTTCTTGTATTGTACCCAAATCTAAAGTTATTTCAGCATTGTCTCCTGAGAATCCTTGCCAGCTTCCATCTCTAAAGTCTAATGAGCCTAGTTTTGAGTCAATCAACCCTTCTATTCCTCCAGCAGTATAATAATCGCTGTATTTTGTATTGTAAGTTACAGTAGAATTAACTGCTAAATGATGGCTAAATGGCAGTTCAATTAATTCGCCATACTTTTTTTCATTTTTATAAGGCTGAATTTGTAAGGAACCTGTTTTATTTACTTTAATGGTTTCGTTGTAGTCAATAAAATTGGTGTCGCAGGTTTCACAATTAAATCGGTGCTTTAGGGTTATGCTCGGATGAGCTGATTTTAAACTTAAATAAGAACCACTAGGTGATGGTTTTAAAAAGTAGGTGACAGGTATTGTTTCTTCTCCATAGCTAACTCCTTTATTTTTTAAGATAGGATAGTGGTATTGCACCCTATTGTAGAACTCTTCATAATTTCTTTTCTCAGGATAGCTCCATAGCACTTCGCTCATAGCCAATATCCTCGGAAAAACTTTACTGTCCAAGTTAGCCTCATCTGGAACATGTTCTGTCCACATATTACATTCTCCGCCAATAATATAGTGCTGTTTATCTGTAGCTAATTCAGCAGGAATTGGATTGAAGTTGTACACTTTCTCTAAATCAATTGCTTTTAAATCATAATCAAAATAAGCATGGCTAGTTGGAGACATAATTGCATCGTGTCCAGAATTAGCAGCGGTAATTCCACCTTCCATTCCTCTCCAACTTTGTACTGTAGCATTTTCGGATAACCCTCCTTCTAAAATTTCATCCCAACCAATTAACTGTCTGCCGTTTTTGTTTAAGAATTTTTCAATTCTCGAAATAAAATAGCTCTGTAAATCGTGTTCATTTTTTAGGTTTTCGTCTTTTACTCTTTTTTGACATTTAGGACAATGTTCCCATCTAAATTTAGGAGCTTCATCGCCACCAATATGGATGTATTCTGATGGGAATAGTTCCATTACCTCAGTTAACACATCCTCTAAAAAGATAAAAACAGAATCGTTTCCTGCACAATATATTTCTTTAAAAACTCCCCAATCGTTAGCTACATCAACTTGTTCTCCTGTACAAGATAGGTGAGGGTAGGCTGCAATTGCTGCTTGTGAATGACCAGGTAATTCTATTTCAGGAATTACGGTAATGTGTCTTTCTTGAGCGTAAGCTACAATTTCTTTAATTTCCTCTTTAGTGTAAAATCCACCATATTTACTACTGTCTAATTCAGTTCTCCAAGCACCAGTTTCTGTAAGTTTAGGATATTTATCAATGGCAATTCTCCAACCTTGGTCCTCGGTTAAGTGCCAATGCAGTACATTCATTTTGTAGAAAGCTAGTAAGTCAATGTACTTTTTTATGACTTCTTTTTCAAAAAAATGGCGAGAGCAATCTAAGAGTAATCCTCGGTGTTTGAATTTAGGAGCGTCTTTTATGGTGACTATCGGTAACTGCCAAGTGTCCCTTTTCTCTTGAGAATGAAATTCATCTACAAAAAGTTGACGTAGCGTTTGGATTCCTCTTATTGCCCCTTCATTTGTTCCTGAAAAGATGATAATAGAGTCATTTTTTATGTTTAAACTATATTCTTCAACTTTCATTTTTTTTGAATGAGGCCAAATTTTTATTACAGAAATACCTTTTTGAGGAACATGTGGACC
>JAQXDJ010000322.1 GCA_029251425.1 Vicingaceae bacterium | reverse complement strand
AATCTCTTCTCAATTCGAGGTAAATCAGTTGTAACTGAGGTAGATGAGTTTTATTCTCCTTTGATAAGTTGGTTAGAAAATGCCAATGGAAAGCTTGAGAATAGAATTGATTTTGTTTTTGATTTAGAATATTTTAATATTTTTTCCTCTAAAAGGATATTATTCATTTTATATAAGCTGAGCGATCTTAAAAAATCTGGAGCAAATATTAATGTTATTTGGCATTTTTCAATGGAAGATGATGACATGAAAGAGGTTGGAGAAGACTTTGCTTGCATGGTTAATTTGCCATTTGAATTCATTAGCAATACTTTACAGCCAGAATTAGTATAAATCATACTTCTTTTTTAATAACATTATTAATAATAATGTTCATTTTTGCAGTTCATCTGTATAAAATAATTATAAACTCATGAAAAACATATCTTTAGGATTAAACGCAGTATTAATAGTTGCTGTCGCAATTTTATATTATTTACAATTTTCTAACCCTAGTCCAGCTGAAGAAGTTGTGCTTGAACCAGAAGTTGAGATGGTGGAAACTCCAGCTGAAACAGAATCAAAAATAGATTCTAAAATTGGCTATTTAAATACCGACTCTTTAAGAGCTAACTATAAGTTGTATGATGAATTAATTGATAAACTTAGAGGTAGAGAAAAGAAGTATGAAAAAGAATTGAGTTCTAAATCAGCTGCTTTTGAGAAAGAAGTAATGGCTTTTCAGCAAAATGCTCCAACTATGACTCAGTTTGAAGGGCAGATGAAGCAAAAAGAGTTGGGAAAAAAAGAAAAAGAATTGTATGCGCTGCAAGAAAAGTTTGCAGTTAAATTTCAGAATGAGCAAACTAAGTTGGATGAAGAGTTTCAAAAAAAGGTAAATGATTTTATCAAAAAATATAATGAAACAGCTGAATACAATTTAATCATTGGAGCTTCAAAAATGGGAAATGTAGTGCTAGATTATAATGAAGGTTTAAACATTACCAATGAAATTGTAACTGGGTTAAATGAGCAATATGATATTGAAAACGCTCCAAAAGAAGTAGAGAAGTAATGTTGATTGCCCAAGAAAAAGAAAAAACAAATATTGCTGAGTATATTTTATATATGTGGCAAATAGAAGATATTATTCGTTCTCACCATTTCGATTTAAGCCAAATAACAGATTCTGTTATTAGCAAGTTTAGTACGGATAAAGAAGTTCAGTATGATATGAAATTGTGGTATCAGAATTTGATTGAGCAAATGATGCAACAGGGTATTTCTGATAAAGGACACCTTAAAGTTACGTTGAAATATTTAGAGGAGTTAAATAACCTTCATAATTCATTGTTAACTACCATGCAAGATGTAAAATATCAAGAGGCATATTTGGCAGCAAAAGACAACATAAATAATTTTATGATTAAGTCTGGAGGTGAATCAGGAACTGAGATTCAGGCATGTTTAAATGGGTTGTATGGATTTCTATTGTTGAAATTAAAAAGAACAGAAATAAGCAGTGCAACTAAAGAAGCAATGCAGTCGTTTAGTAAATTACTAGCAGTTCTGGTTGATCGTTACAATAGATTGCAAAAAGGAGAGTTAAAATTTCCGAAAGAAAAAAGTAACTAATTAGTTCATTCTAAGTGTTTAAACATATTATATTTG
>JAQXDJ010000317.1 GCA_029251425.1 Vicingaceae bacterium | reverse complement strand
GACATAAGAGAACCCCAGACTAAACAATCTGGTCCATTTGAAATATTAGATATTTTAAATAAAACCCAACTTTTAGAGATAGTTAAAAAATACAACATTAAACAAGTGTATTTATTAGCAGCACTTCTTTCTGCTACTGCTGAAAAAAATCCTGCATTTGGCTGGGACTTAAACATGAACAGTTTATTTAATGTCTTAGACCTAGCAAAAGACAAAGTTATTGACAAGGTCTTTTGGCCAAGTTCAATTGCTGTTTTTGGACCAACAACACCCCAACAAAATACGCCACAATATACCGTAATGGAACCAACTACAGTTTACGGAATTAGTAAGCAAGCTGGTGAAAGATGGTGTGAATATTACCACGAGAAGTATGGCGTAGATGTAAGAAGCATTCGTTACCCTGGTTTAATTGGCTACAAATCAAAACCTGGAGGAGGAACTACAGATTATGCTGTAGATATTTTCTATCAAGCCATTGAAAATAAAAGTTATGAGTGCTTTCTATCAGAAGACACGACATTACCTATGATGTATATGGGAGATGCAATAAAAGCTACTATTGGTATAATGGAGGCGGAAAAAGAGTCTATAAAAATTCGATCTAGCTACAACATTGCAGGAATGAGTTTTTCGCCAAAAGAAATAACTCAAGAAATACAAAATTCAATTGCTGAATTTAAGATTTCTTATGCTCCAGATTATCGTCAAGTAATTGCCAACTCATGGCCACAATCAATTAATGATGAACATGCAACAAAAGATTGGAATTGGAACCCTGATTTCGACTTAGAAAAACTTACAAAAATAATGCTTGAAAATTTGTCTTAAATTAAAAAAAGTGAAACCTTCATGCAAACTGTTTCGTATGAGTTGATATAGTTTTTGGTCGTTAAAAATTAAAAATTCATCTAAAAAACTAAAAACATACAGTTATATTGCATACTTTTAATAATTATATTAGGGTAATAATCAGAATGAAAAGAATATCACACATATTTATTCCAATTTTTATTTGTTTCATCACAATAAGTGTTGCTGCTCAATCTGCTCCAATAATTGATGAAGAGACAGGAGACCCTATTAATTTAGTTGATGAAAATAATCTAAAACAAGGTTTTTGGAAAATTTTCGGAAGAATGAGAAAAACTCCTGGATATGAACCTAATCAAGTAATTGAACAAGGGAATTATGAAAACAGCAGAAAACAAGGTTTTTGGACTAAATTCTTTCCATCTGGAAAAACAAAAAGCGAAATAGAATACAAGAATAGCCGTCCTAATGGTTCTTATAAAACTTTTTACGAAAATGGACAAGTTCAAGAAGAAGGAAGTTGGAAAAACAACCGTAACATGAACGATTTCAAACGATACTATGAAAACGGTCAAGTATCACAACAGTTTGCTTTTAATACATCTGGTAAAAGAGATGGAAAGCAAATTTACTTCTATGAAAATGGTCAGGTAATGATTGAAGCTGACATTGAAGCTGGAAAAGAAAAATTTGTTAAAGAATTTTATGAAGACGGATCAATAAAGGCAGAAAAAGCATTTGTTGACGGCAAAATAGATGCTGCCAACACAAAACTTTACGAACCAAAAACACCAGTAAAAGACAGAGATGCCGCAGAATTGAAAAAGGCACCTATTGAAATTGTAAAAGTAGATGAAACCGAAAAAGTTAATTCTGGCGCTTTTACTGGAAATGGAGATCATAAAATGTACAATGCTGACAAACAAATATCTAAAGACGGTGTTTTTAAAAACTATAGATTAATGGATGGCAAATGGTACATCTATAATGGAGATGGAATTCTTACCCAGATTAAACAATTTAAAGAAGGAAGGTATATTGGCGACTCACCACTTCCTAAACAATAAAATATTACCTTATAAATAAATGCCCAGTTTTGATTTTTTAAAACTGGGTTTTTTTTTACTTAAGAATACCCTACTTTTGCTATCTAAATAACCATTAGCAATGTCAAAAGAAAGCTCATTACACATTTACAATAGCCTAACCAGAACAAAGGAAATATTTAAACCTTTAAACCCTCCCTTTGTTGGTCTTTACGTATGCGGACCAACAGTATATAGCGATGTTCACTTAGGCAACGTTAGGTCTTTTTTGACATTTGATGTTGTTTATAGATATCTAACCTACTTAGGGCACAATGTAAGGTATGTGAGAAACATTACTGATGTAGGACATTTATTAGATGATAGTGATACTGGTGATGATAAAATAGAAAAAAGAGCTCGATTAGAGAAAATTGAACCAATGGAAATAGTTCAAAAATATACTAATGGTTTCCATAACACAGTTAATCAATTTAACTTACTTCCTCCAAGCATTGAACCAACTGCTACTGGACATATTATAGAGCAAATTGAAATGATTGAACGCATCATTAAAAACGGCTTTGCCTATGAGGTTAATGGGTCTGTATATTTTGATGTTAAGAAATATTCTGAACAGCATAACTATGGAGAATTATCAGGAAGAAAACTAGATGAACTACTTGAACAAACTAGAGATAATTTAGAAGGCGGAAATGAAAAAAGATTTTTTGCTGATTTTGCTATATGGAAAAAAGCATCTCAAGAAACAATTATGAAATGGGAATCTCCATGGGGAATTGGAGTTCCTGGTTGGCATTTAGAATGTTCTGTTATGAGCACCAAATATTTAGGCCAAGAATTTGATATTCATGGAGGTGGAATGGACTTAAAGTTTCCACATCATGAATGTGAAATTGCACAATCTGTTGGAGCTGACGGGACAAATCCTGTAAAATATTGGATGCACGGAAACATGTTAACCGTTAATGGAACTAAAATGAGTAAATCTTTAGGGAATTCATTTTTACCGGAAGAATTAATATCAGGAGATCATCCCTTATTAGAAAAAGGATACTCTCCTATGACCGTAAGATTCTTCTTCTTACAGGCGAACTATAAAAGCACTGTTGATTTCTCTAATGATGCACTTCAGGGAGCAGAAAAAGGGTTAATTAAGTTAATGAATGGAATTGAAACATTATCAAACTTAATTCCTTCTGAAAAATCTACAATTGACATCAATAATATCATATCTAACTGTAATAAAAGTATGGATGATGATTTTAATACTCCAATGACTATCGCTCACCTTTTTGATGGTTTAAAAGTGATTAATTCAATTAATGACGGAAAAGAAAGTATAGGCGCTTCTGATTTAGAAAAAATGCAAGCACATTACAATACATTTGTATTTAACATTTTAGGATTAGTTTCTGAGAGTTCTGAGAGCCAAACGAATAATGTTGAGAACGAATTAATGGATATTATAATTGAACTTAGAAAAAAATCAAAAGAGAATAAAGATTGGAGTACAGCAGATCTAATTCGAGATGAACTAGGTAAATTAAATATCTCAATAAAAGACAGTAAAGACAAATCTACTTGGAGCTATGAAGAATAAATTAACATATATATTTACTGCAATTATATTGGCAGGTTGCGGAACTGACAAACCCGAGGACAAACAACCAATATCAACTCCAATAAAAAAAACTATTGAACCAAAAATTGAAAAACCAGTTTTCGATTCAGATTCAGCCTATCAATACGTAAAAGAGCAAGTAGATTTTGGTCCTAGATTTCCAAATAATGAAGCACATGGAAAATGTGCTAAATATCTTGAGAATAAATTAAAATCATTTGGATTAAATGCTTTCACACAAATTGGAGAAGGCACAACGTTTAACAAAAAAAATATTGTCATTAAAAACATTATTGGAGAATATAACCCTGAAGCCAACAAAAGAATTTTGTTATTTGCACATTGGGATACGCGTCCATTTGCCGATCAGGACACCAAAGATATGACCAAACCTATTTTAGGCGCAAATGATGGTGGAAGTGGGGTTGGTGTGTTATTAGAAGTAGCAAGGCAACTTACTTTAACAAAACCAGACATTGGAGTAGATATTATATTTTTTGATGCCGAAGATTATGGTCAACCAGCAGGAATTTCTGATGATGATTACAGTTCTAATACCTGGTGTTTAGGTTCTCAATATTGGGCTAACAATCTCCATAAAGAAAACTACAAAGCTGAATATGGAATTCTTTTAGACATGGTGGGAGCTATGAACCCTCAATTTATGCAAGAAGCTTTCTCTAACAAATTTGCACCTCAAGTAGTACAAAAAGTATGGTCTAACGCTAAAAAATTAGGTTATAACAATTATTTTAAAAATCAACAAACAGGCTATCTTATTGATGATCATAAATTTGTAAATGAAATTGCAAACATTCCTAGTATTGATATCATACATTATGAAAACAACAGAGGTAGTTTTCACCCTACATGGCATACCCACCATGATAATATGGATATCATTGATAAAAAATCTCTTTCAGCTGTTGGAGAAGTATTATTATACACTATATATCAGGAAAGTAACTAAATTATCGGCAATAAAGAATAATGTTATGATATTTAATATTAATAACATATATTTGTGTTTATACTAACTTAATAACTTAACAAAATGAAGAAATTTTTATCAATACTAATGGTTGCGGCTATGTTTGGATTAGTAGCTTGCGGACCATCTGCAGAAGAAAAAGCTGCTGCTGAAGCTGAAGCTGAAGCAATGGTAAACGAAATGTTTGAAGGTTTAGAAGATTCAATGGAAGAAGAAGCTGCTACTGAAGAAGTAGTTGAAGAGGCTGCTACTGAAGGTGAAGAAGCTACTGAAGGCGAAGAAGATCATGGTCATGATCACGCTGAAGGTGAAGAACACGAACACTAGAATTAAATAAAGTAAATAAATAACCTAATAAATAAAATAAGATGAAGAAATTTTTAACAATGTTTATGGTTGCAGCTATGTTTGGATTAGTAGCTTGTGGACCAACTGAAGAAGAAAAAGCTGCTGCTGAAGCTGAAGCTGCTGCAATGGTAGAAGAAATGATGGGTGGACTTGAAGAGGCTATCGAAGAATCTGAAGAGGTTGCTGAAGAAGTAGTTGAAGAAGCTGCTGTTGAAGGTGAAGAAGCTGCTGAAGAAGTAGTTGAAGAAGCTGCTCACTAATCAAAAGATTATTGAATAAAAAAGGGTTCAACTAAGTTGAACCCTTTTTTTATTTCCCATTTTTTTAAACTACCTCAGCAACAACAAAAGTGCTGCCCCCAATAAATATTAAGTCATTTTTTGTAGTGTTATTTTGAGCCACTTTAAAAGCATCCTGGACACTCTTACATTGAATTCCTTTCACCCCTTTTCCTTCTGCAATCCTCATTAATTCTTCAACTTTCATTGCCCTAGGTATTTTTGCCTCACAAAAATAATATTGAGCATCTTTTGGTAATAAATCTAACACTTTATCAATAGATTTATCATTTACAACTCCAAACACAATATGCAATTTATCATGTGGGGTCTTCTTTAATTGAGCTACAATTTCAGTTATGCCCTCTTCATTATGTCCAGTATCGCAAATGACTAGAGGATTTTCCGATAGAGTTTGCCATCTGCCTAACAAACCCGTATTTCTTACTACACTTAATAGTCCGATTTTAACAGCTTCTTCAGGTATATTCCAACCTTTCTGATTTAACACTTTAACAACTGCCATGCAGGTTCTCACATTCTTTTGCTGATAAACACCCTTAAGATCAGTTTGTAACCCCTTTAGAATTGTTTTATCAGCAAACTGAATTAAACTATCACATTCCGTTGCTTTATTATGAAACATAGTTTGTGTTTCTTTTTGCGTTTCTCCAATTACTACAGGAATATTATGTTTAATTATCCCAGCCTTTTCAGCTGCAATTTTTTTTAACGTGTTGCCTAAAAATTGTGTATGATCAATACCAATATTTGTAATTACCGAAACTTCTGGGGTTACCACATTAGTTGAATCTAATCTTCCACCTAAACCTGTTTCTATAATAGCAATATCAACTTGTTCTGAAGAAAAATAATCAAATGCTAAACCAACTGTCCACTCGAAAAAAGAAAGCTGAACGTTTTCAAAATTGGCTTTATATTTTTTTACAAAGGAAACAACTTGCTCTTCAGAAATCATTTCACCATTTATCTTAACCCGCTCTCTAAAGTCTTTTAAATGTGGAGAAGTATATAAGCCCACCTTATATCCAGCCTCTTGTAAAACAGAAGCTAACATGTGTGATGTTGACCCTTTACCATTAGTCCCAGCAACATGCACAGATTTAAATTTATTTTCAGGGTTATTCAACAATTTACACAACTCGTGTGTATTCGACAAATCAACTTTGTAAGCTGCTTTTCCCACCCGTTGATACATGGGCAGTTGTTTAAAAAGATAGTCTAAAGTCTCTTGGTAGTTCATCAATCCTGTTTAATCTTTAAATCAGAACTAATTCAAAATAAAAACAAAAGTCATTGTTCCTTTTTGTTCAAATGGAGCATTCGCATCAGACTTAAAAACAGCTTTAAATGCTGCTTCTTCAGCCTTCTTCTGTAAAATAGGGTTAGTAGTTGTAGATCCTCTTGCTCCTGCTTTAGCTTTAGTTACTTTTCCATCTCTATTTACCCAAATATCTACTACAACAGTACCATCTTTTTGGGTTGGATTTTCTGGTTTCTTAAAACTTACCTTTCCTCTACCGTTTCCCAAGCTATAGCCTATACTATTTCCTGAAGGACTATTTCCATGTGTATCTGGATTCCCATTAGGATCCCCTTGATTACCTGGATTACCAGAGTCGCCTTGGTTACCATCTTCCGAATTACTATTGGCATTATTTGCAGCATTTAATGCATCCAACAAACTCTGGCTAGCAGATTGTTCTTCTTGCACCGTTTCTTCTGTTTGTGTTTCTGATGAATTTACAACTGGAGCTTCGGTATTGTTTTGTGTTAACACTTGTTCTTCAGCAGCACTAGCACTATTGTTTTCTGTAGGAGTTACATTTTCTGATTGCGAACTAGCTGCTTCTTCAGATTCAACCTCTCCAGAACCTTCATCACTTGTCCCAAAATTAATCATCATAGACCCTTCATTAGGTTCAGGTGGATCTTGGTAAGTCATTCCAAAAGATAAAAACATTAACAACAGCAATAGGTGAACTAAAATAGTTCCTATTACGCCTGATCTGCTATTTTTATCTTTTATAATTTCCATTTCTTACTCTAGATGCTTTAACAAAAGTATTTCCATAAAATTAGTTTGACGCTGTTGCCAAAACTAGTTTCAATTTATTCCTATTAGCAATGTCCATAATAACAACAACATTTTCTATCGGCACCGACTTATCTGCTTTTAGTATTATTCCAGGGTTTTCTTCTCCAGTCATTAATGCTAAAACTTGTGTTTCAATATCTTGTTTAGCTACCTGAGTTTCGTTTACATGATACATTAAATCTTTTGTAATGCTAATACTTACCGTTTGCGGTCTTGGCGACATGTGACTTGCCTTTGGTAATTCAACATCTAAAGAGTTAGGACTAATTAAAGTTGAAGCGATAATAAAAAAAATTAACAATAGAAACACAATGTCAGTCATACTCGACATGTTAAAATTGGTTGTCACCTTATTTTTTGATCGAATAGCCATTATACTGCAGGTTCATGTAAAATATCTAAAAACTCCATTGTTCTTGCTTCCATAACAAACACAATTTTTTCTACTCTTGCTACCAATGTATTATAACCTACATAAGCCATAATTCCAACAATAAGTCCGGCAACTGTTGTTACCATTGCAGTAAAAATTCCATCAGAAAGGGTTTGTAAATCTACCCCCCCCCCTCCTGAGGCCATTTTATGAAAAACTAATATCATTCCTATTACAGTCCCTAAAAATCCAATCATAGGAGCTGCACCAGAAATTGTAGCTAATGTTGACAGATTTTTTTCCAATTTATTTAATTCTAATTTGCCTGTATTTTCAACTGCTGTTCCAATATCACTTAAAGGTTTCCCTATCCTTACAACACCTTTTTCTATCATACGTGCAATTGGTGAATCGTTTGATTTACAAAGCTCTTTAGCCGCATCAATTTTACCATCTAAAATATTATCTTTTATTTGATTCATAAAATTATCATCCTCTTTACTCGCTTTTTTAATTACTAAAAATCGTTCAACCATTATATAAACTGCCAATATGGATAGAATTAATAATGTAAACATTATAATAGCTCCTCCTGTACCACCAGAACTAACTAATTGCCAAACGGTAAGCGTTTTTTCTTCTGGAGCCATTACTTCAGCAACTTTCGTAATTGGTGTATTTCCAACAGTAACTTGTAATAAAAAATTATTTAACATTTTATGAAATTTAGTTCATTATTAAGCTAAAATACGATTATAGCTTGCCTCGAATAATAAGTAAGCCTGGAATTGTAAACAGTTAAATGTTAGTTTTTATTGCCCTAAAGAAATTATTTGGCAGGTGATTAAACTAAAACAATTTTGAAATAACGATAATTAGTTAAAAAAGGAATGTTTTATCTAAACAAATACATTTTACCAAAACCTTTCTTAAAATAGAAATCCATACTGGTCTCTCTATGCTCTATATCATCACTGTTTATTTTGGTGATAACTCGGTATAAATATAATCCATTCGCTAATCTGTCTCCATAAGTATCTGTGCCATCCCATGCAAAATCAGAAATATTCCTACCAATATGTAAAGCTCCTAACTCTTCTTTATGAACCTCTCTTACAACTTTACCTGTTATAGTCATAATCTGAATTTTAAAGATGTCAGGAATTTCACTTCCAGTCAAAGTAAACACAAATCTAGTTGAAGTTGTAAATGGATTTGGGTAATTAATAATATTTGTAATAGTTGACCTATTTATTACCTCAAAACCAATAATATAATCTATACTCCCTGAGTTATTATCAGTTCTATCAGATGCTTGAACCCTTAATTTATAATCTCCATCAACAGGAAAATCTCCTTGAAAAATGATTTTAGAATTATTTCTTGGTAAAACTGCAGGTATAAATTGCATTCTATCTGTTCCATTCATATAAAAATAGACGCGTTCTTCTTTCCCTTCTGGTGTAGTAATATATACCGAATAATCAGCAGTATCATTCAACAACAAGAAAGGGTTCTCATCAGTTAATTCTATTACAATAGTTGCTTTAGGCGATACAATATCTCCATCTAAAATATGAACTCCATCAAAAGTAACATCTAGTAAAGGATTAATATTATCTGATGTTACATAAAAAGGAATTTGAGCTAAATTATTAAAATGATATTGCTCCAGCTGATCATTATTAGGGTTAACCTCTATTAATAAGCTATTAAGCCCTCCCAATCCTAGAGTAGGAATATTTAGTTGAGCAATAATTACGCTGTCGGCTAGCAAAGGTTTTTGTCTTGAATATGGTATGATATGTAAATCGTTATTTCTATCCAATACAGAAAATGAAATTAGCAGACTATCCATATCATATCTACTAATGTTTTTAACTGCAATAGAAACTGAAACATCCTCACCTTCAGAAACTGTATCACTCATAAAAGAAAAATTAATACTTGGCTCTAAGGCTGCCTCTGGAGCACCATCGAAAGTAACTTGCCAACGATCTAATTGTGGAGCAGTAAACAATGAATCATCTGTTATATATGCGTTTAATTTTAAATAAGGATATTGATTCGCATTAATTTGATTTGTAATTTGAACATCTCCTGAATCGGTTGGCAGATTACTTATAATTAACGTTTCATTCCCTCCTGCATCAACACCAAATACGTTTAAAACTGTACTATCTTTTGATGTTGGAGTTTCTATCGGGTTAACTCTCCATGATAATGAATCCCATCTAGTAGCAGGACCTAATATCTGTGAATGAATATTACCATAGTTTGCAGATGAAGATATGGATGTATTTAGTGTTAACATTTTATGAAAAATAGAATCTCCTATTACTTCTACTGTTGAAGAATTTGTTCCAATTTTATTATAAAACAAGAAAGGTAAACTATCTGAAACATTAGAAAGTTGCGTAGCTCCCATATTACCTAATTGAGACTTAAGACTAGCAGGCATTGGAGTATATCCACTATAGTTGTAATAATACCATGTCCACATTAAAACATGATTTCCTGGAGGAACACTATCTCTTAACATGTTTTCTAAAGAAGCCATGTTTGCCGCACTTCCTTGTCTGAATATGAAAATTCGCTCTTGCGCTGAACCAATAAAATTTGGGGTATTGTTTACATGGCCAAGAGTTGAGTGTTCAACTACGGACCATGGCTCTAATGTTAAAGAGTCTATTACCGCAACATGTAAAGAACTTGAGATTCCTGACCCTGCACTTCCTTGAGTAGTTGTGTTTAAAAAATATCCTATCGGAAATAACTCACTGATCGATTCTGCAACCTGTGTAACCCCTCTTAATTCTTTTACATCATCTACAAATTCATATTGCCTTAATGCTCTTTGATGATCTACAAACTGAAAATCATTATTTTCAAATTGAAAGAAATGGTCTTGTTGCCATCCCTCTTTTCCTTTTATATATTGAAAAGATCTGTTTCTCCATGTGTATCCAGATGGGTTTAAAGAATCTTTACTTATCCTCCAAAAGTAAACAGTACTATCAGGGAGTGTTAATGGTAAATTTGGAGTCCAACTTACAACTCCTCCTGGAGCATTAATAGTGGTTGTTTCTAATACAGGGCTATTAAAATAATCCGTTGTATCAATTTGAAATAAATAATCTTTAGCTGGTTCAAATGGGAAAGCTGTTGATGCTTTTAATGTAATATCTGTAGAATCAGGAACAATCATAAATTCATACGGATAAACTGGAATAATTTCTCCAGACCTAATATTCAAATCTATTGTTACTGAGTTATTACCCTCACTAAGTTCAACAACTTGATTAATTGCATCTACCTCTATTGTAAAAGTATTTAAACCTAAACCTCTTACCTGGTCAACAGGCAATTTAAATATTACGGTGTTTTGAAAAGGTGCTCCAGGAAAAGATTTAACATAAGCAGTATCTCCAAATGTAGCTCCAGGAAAATCTCTATTAAGTCTTAATGAAACAGAATCGCTAATACCCGCACCTAAATTTGTTATAAATACACTTACTTCAAAAGAATCTATGTCTGACGTAATAACAGATGGATTAAATGTAATTGAACTATTTTGAATCATATAATCAGGAAGCTCAAAGGCATTTAAAGAAACTGCGGGGTCTCCATGTAAAGTCATTGATAAAGCAGTCGAGTTTTGAAGAAGACTAATTGAACTAAAAGGACTTTGTGTGTTAATTATTGTGTTTTTAATACTTCTACCTAAACTACCTTTATAATTCTTGTATGCTAAATTTCTATAAAATTCTCCTGCATAACTATTTAATACTGATGAAACACCCAAATCTACACTAGAGAAAAATGCAATAGCCCCCTTGTCATCAATCAAAACATACTCTTCACTCGTACTATTAGCTAAAGCAGTATGAACATCTCCTGTATGGCAAGCAAGCCCCATAACCAAAGGATATTTACCATTTTGAGCAGGCCAAGTTGAAGGAGCATCAATATTTTGATCAAATCCACCCGATGTAGATGCATGACCAAAAAATGTCATCATCGAAACTCCTTCTCCAATAAAATCTCTAATTGAATCTGATAAAGTATTTTGAATTGGTGTTGTTGATGACTTTGAAAACGAGCTTACATCTCCGGCAAATAAAGTATCTTCTATGGTTGTCTTATATGTGTTTAAGCTATTTAAAAAACCTGAAGATTCAGCTGCACTAAATCCTCCAGCAAAATGCAAAAAGTTTTTCATCCATGCAGCTCCTCCATTTGGATCAGCATCATGACTTTCGTGATCTTCAACTTTTTGTCTATACCAATCTACCTCTGCTCCATTTTTGGCTGCTAATCTCCCTGTCGGAACTAAAGGTTCGTAATATGTCCCATTTAATCCAGCTGTTAGCAAATTATCCGATGCTGGATCACCAAAAGAAGGAACTAAATTTTCATGAAATGCTGTTAAATTTCTTCTTGATTCTGATGATTTTACTGACTTCCCTATTAAAAACAAATAATTAGGAACTGTTGGCCAAGTATTCGAAATATAATCAATAAAACCTCTAATTGAATATGGATGTTTTTCTATACCATAAGCAAACTGATCGTACAAATCATCTATATTATAAACAACTGCATTTTGTTGTGGTATATTTAAAGCGTTAACTGGAGGGTTAAGCCGATAATTCGCATAAGTATTGGCCTCGAACAATAAGTTTGGATGAGTAATAATAATATAGGCAGTATCAATCGGGGCAGCACCATAATCTGTAAATGTTGCAGAACCTCCATTTACACCAATTAATGATGTGATGTTTGTAATTTGATTATCAGCACTTATAAAACATTCTTTTTCTCCTCCAGAATTTGGCACCAGACACCTATACCCAGCACCATTTGGCATTACCTGAATTCTTTTATTATTAGTTATATCATAAAAAAGAACCTCTCCAGTTGAATTAAAATTAGAAAATTCAAACAACGATAAAGTTTGCGAAGGATGATCGTTTAAATAAATTTTATCAAAAACTGATGCTGCTTCTAAATCCATATTGTGTGGATATTTTAGCGTTAAGTAAGCTACTGCTTGTCGATCATTTGCTCCTGCCCCTAAATCATTAATAGCTGTAAAATTAACTTGAGTTGTATTTGTTCCTAAATCTGTTACTGGTATATTAATATCTACATCAATTTTTTTATACGCAGCAAAAGTTGTGTCATAAAATCCAGAACCTATATCAACCCTTAAATGATGATCAATAGTAACACCAACGGGGTCTGACCAACTAACAACAACAGCTTTAAATTGAGCATCCCCTCCTAAACTATAAGCATTTACTGTGTTGATCGTCTTTGTTCTAACACCATTACCAGTTGTCGTTGTTTTATAACCATTATCAAACCAGCCTTCTGTTGAAGAGTAACCAAACAATCCATTATCTACAACATTTTTAATTCCGTCATAATATGGATCGTTACTCACTTTAGCTCCATCAGAAAAAACTTGAACACGTTCCTTATCAAAAGAATTAATAGGTGTATAAGCACCAAAGTTGATATCTGTTTCTAAAACTAGGCGATTATTTGATGTTGAAGTATTCCATGTTAAATAATAGCTAATAGTATCATTAAATAGACTATAATAAGGGCTTGGATGTTCTGATACCCCTCCATAAAGTGGTTCATCTAACCAACCATCATTATACTCACCGTAAAATTCAATAAAATCATTATTATTAAAAACCCCATCAACTTCCCCTTCAATATGAATTGGCACTTCAACTCCTCTTGCAAACAATTGAATATTTTGAGGATTAATTGTTGATATTGGAATTCCTGAGTTAGCTAATGCTGACGAATCTAATCGGTAAATTCCGGTTTTTGCTATTTTAAATTTATAATATTGTTGAGAATAATTAATCCAACTGTTATTGAATGGTTGTGCAAAACTGGATGCAGCTATTCCAACAGCAATAATAAAAAATAATATCTGTTTGAAATGAACCGCTATTTTACTAAAATTTCTCACTCTATAAATCAGCCTTAACCGCAATAAAAATACGTATTTTCAACTAGAATAGTTGCTTTGAAAAAAGGTCAATTTTCTTTTCAATTAATCAAACCTTCTTGTTCCAGTATGATTCTGTTTATTGATATCAAATTTTAAAGAAAAGATATTAGAATATAATGCATCAGACTGATCTCCAATATCTGAAAAAGCATAATCAAGAGCTATTCCTCTAAACTGAATTCCTATACCAAAATTTGGCTGATACGTAATTTTATCATTTTGTAATATATCAGTAACTTTTTGGAAGTTTCCCACACCTAATCTTAAGAAAATTAATTGTGAATACCCAACCTCAACACCCATGTGAGGATCAATACTCACAGGGTCTCCAGTGATTAAAACATTTCTTTTACCATCTGTAGAAAGATCAAAATCAATCTCTCCTAAAAAATTAAACTTGTTACTAATTTTAATTTCTCTACCTACCCCTAAAATTACTTTTGGTAATGTAATCTCTGTTGAATTACTTGGAATTTCATTCCCTGTTGCATTAAACACATCAATTGTTTGCTGATTTAATGAAAAACTCCAGGCGTTAAATGTAGATGTCACATCTCGGGCCATTAATCCAAATTTCCAATTCTTAAGATCGTATTGAACACCTCCATCTAAACCAAATCCCCAAGCTTTGGCAAAATCACCAACTTGACGATATATAATTTTAACATTTGCTCCATACCTCAAGCCTGCAATCTTAGATTTACGAGCATAAGAGAACATAAAGGCATAATCTGCAACCGAAAATGAAGAAATTCTATCAAAATCAACATTTCCATTGGCATCAATTAATTGGGTAGTATTCGGTATATCATCTACTCCGAAACGAACTACAGAAAATCCAAAGGCACTTGAAGAATCAATATTGGCTGCAAAAGCTCCATAATCATATTTTGCAATTCCTGCAAAATAGCTAGCGTGCATTAAACTTACCTGAAAGTCCTTTTTAATTTGTGCTAATCCTGCAGGGTTCCAGTAACCAGATGTAACATCATTTACTGTTGTAACATAAGCATTAGACATTCCCAACGCTCTAGCCCCAACACCAATAGACAAAAATTCATTACTGAATTTTGGTGCAGAAGTCTGAGAGAATGCACTTAAGACACTCAAAAAAAGAACAAGAAAAAATAGTTTCTTCATTAAGGTTAATAATAAGAACGAAAATTAGCTTTTTTTTAGAAATCTAAACGTGTTAACAGAATCTTTCGTTGCTTTAGTAACATAATTTGACCTAAATTATTGTTTCTTCAATAAATAATTAAATTTGCACTCTTAATATAACATATGAAAAACCAAATACCTAACGCAATAACTATCATAAGCTTAATACTGGCATGCTTAGCCATTATCTTAACTTTTGAAGGAGAGTTAGCTATTGCAGCTTACTTACTTATAGGTTCTTGTGTTGCAGACTTTTTAGATGGTTTTGCTGCTAGAGCACTAAAAGTTAACAATCCAATTGGTAAAGAGATAGATTCTCTTGTTGATATGATTGCCTTTGGAGTTGCTCCAGCAATGCTTATGTATCAAATAACAAAATTAGCGCAAGAAGCAAACCCTGTTCAGCTTTTAAACGATTTTCCATGGCTACATTATCTTGTGTTTTGTATTCCAATTTTTTCAGCTATTCGTTTAGCTAAATTTAATATTGATACCAGGCAAACAAAATCGTTTATTGGACTAGCCGTTCCTGCACATGCTTCTTTCTATATTTTTTGTTCACTTTTATTTTTATTTCCCGATTTACCCAAAATAATTAATGTTGACGATATTGTTTCTCCAATTGTATCTAACCCTTTATTTATGTTATTAGTATGCATTCCGCTTTCGTTTATGATGTTAGCAGAAGTACCAATGTTTTCTTTAAAAGTGAAAAATTTAAAATGGGCTGAAAACAAACAACCCCTAACTTTTCTTTTTTTATGGTTAGCATTATTAGCACTAACTAATATTGTTGCTATGCCAACAATTATTATCATTTACATTGTTTGGTCTATCGTATTAAAGTATTCAAACAAAAATCAAACTGCCTAAAATGTTATCTGTTTTTTCTGACGATCATTTTATGAAGGAAGCTTTTAAAGAAGCTCAAAAAGCTTTTGATGAAGATGAAGTTCCTGTTGGTGCGGTTATCGTTTGCGATAATAGAATAATTGCTCGATCTCATAACATGACCGAAAAGCTAAATGATGTAACTGCCCACGCTGAAATGCTAGTATTTACTTCTGCTACTGATTATTTAGGCGGAAAATATTTGAATGAATGCACACTTTACGTCACTCTTGAACCATGTGTAATGTGTGCCGGTGCAAGCTATTGGACTCAACTCAAAAAAGTAGTTTATGGAGCATCTGATTTAACAAGAGGTTTTGCCAGGCACCAAGAAAATTTGCTACACCCAAAAACAGAGATTGTAAAAGGTATTATGGAACAAGAATCGAGTGAACTACTCAAACAATTTTTCCAGAACAAAAGAGATTAAATTCCTAAAGTCGTTTTTAGTTCCTGATAACGTGAACGACTCACTTTTAAATCAATTCCATTTTTAAGAATCACTTGATAGGAGTCTTTTCCATATTTCTCAATTTTTTTGATTTCAGTAATTTTAACAATATATGAACGGTGGATCCTAACAAATTCAGAAGTTTTTAGACGTTCTTCATAAAACTTCATGGTTTGGTGTTTTAAATATTTTCCTTTAGAAGTATGAATCATTACATAATCATTTTCCGATTCTATGTACAACAATTCAACCAATGAAATTACATGAATGTTGTTGTTCGATTTCACAACAATTTTATCAATTTCATTACTTTCAGAAATGTGTGTTTTTAATTGAGAAACATTATTCCCTTCTATTTTACCAAACACTTTATCCAAAGCTTTATCAAAACGTTCTTTAGAAAATGGTTTCAGTAAATAATCAACAGCATTTAAATCAAAAGCATTTATTGCGTACTCATCATAAGCTGTTGTAAATATTATATGAGGATTTCCTTCAACTAGTTCTAACAACTCTAAGCCAGTCAGTTTTGGCATTTGAACATCTAAAAAAACAATGTCAGGCCTGAGCTCATTTATGGCTTTTAATCCAGAAAACCCATCAGCGAACTCTCCTACTAAGTTAATGTTTTC
>JAQXDJ010000283.1 GCA_029251425.1 Vicingaceae bacterium | reverse complement strand
CAACCTAGAACAGGTTGTTCCCCTAAATTCAAAAGGTCCGTAATAAATAGCCTCGCGCGCTTGCATCTTCATTACCTTATTTAGCGCCTTATTGTAATCTATGTTTTTAACAATAGAAGCAGTTAACTTCCCATCACCATGACAAGCTTTGTTATTGTAACGCTCTAATAAAATTTCGTCTAAATTGGTAATCAGTCCCTTATTAATAAGAGCACTGTGTTTCATCTCGATATCCGGATCAGTTAATTCACTTCTAACTCGCCCATATTTTATAGGGGTATGATACCTCCCAAAATCAAAATATTGGATATTACCTGTAGCGTTCTCAATTAACAAAAAAGCAGCATGCCCGGCATTGTACCTACCATCCTTTATAGCACCTACCCAACGCATAGGTTCATCATACCATTTGCCCTCACAAACGACTTTTGTATCTGGCCAAGCTAAAGCTATTATAGTTCCTGTACTACCCATATAAATCCTCCCTCAAATTTAAAGAAATTATAAGTTCAAATTACGTCAGAAAAATGACAGAATAAAATTTACAAAGTAAGTTTTGCTAGATATTGATTTGAATCATCTTCATAGAGTAATTCTGTTTTTAAATCAACCGAAGCAGCAAATTCTCTTAATTTTTCAAAATCAACAAAAAGCCAATTAAATTGATCAGTGATTATTCCTTTGTATTGCATTTGATAAGTTACCTCACCATAATATTTGTTGTTTAAATCAACCCAAACAGATCCATCTTCCTCTTCAAACATATATTTAATATCTGATGAGTCTAATAAAATTTGTCCGTTGGTATTTAAAAGTGATTTAGCCTTTAGTAGAAATTTAGATAGTCCTTTCAAATCTTCTGCTAAGCCCAACCCATTCATTAAAAAAAGTAAAGTATCATATTTTTCTGTTACATCATAAAAATTAGCTAATTCCGCAGACACACCTCTTTTAGACATAACTTTAACAGCTCCCTCAGAAATGTCTATAGCCTCTACATCAAATCCATTTTCTTTAAGAAACAAACTATGACAACCGCCCCCAGCTCCTACATCTAAAACTTTACCTTTACAATGTTTTAAAGCTATTTTTTCTAAATAAGGAAATTCGTCTTCTGAGCGAAATAAATAAGGAACAGAAATTATATCATCCTCAGAAATAGAAGATTTCACAATTATATCTTCAGAATAGTTATTATTGAAATAATCCAATAAAGCAGCTCCTACTGCATCCTTATTCATATCTATAAATGTATTTTCTCTCCTTTATTATCAATAAAATGATATTCTAACAACCCGTAAGATGTTGTAGCAAAAACCTCTATCGTCTTATTATACTTCTTCTCCCAATCTTTACGTAAAGATTCTGAAATTATAATACCTCCAGTTTTTTTATTGATAAAAGCTTCTACGTAAGGATGAACATTAATTCTAATGTTTTTACTTTTATTCTGCTTTGCTAAATAACGTAAGTTACCTTCAATTTCATCTACCAATAAAATAGTAGAATGCACCTCTCCATCACCTTTACAACAAGGGCATTTTTCAGCAGTTTTAATTTCCATTTCTGGTCTTACTCGTTGACGAGTTATCTGAACCAATCCAAATTTACTTGGAGGAAGCACATTATGTTTAGCTCTATCATCCTTCATAAACTCTTTCATTTTTTCAAACAAAAGTTTACGGTTTGCTGCCTCTTTTAAATCAATAAAATCAACCACAACAATAGCTCCCATATCTCTTAAACGCAACTGACGAGC
>JAQXDJ010000044.1 GCA_029251425.1 Vicingaceae bacterium | reverse complement strand
AAAGTATTCTCTAACACGCTTTTTTAGTGTAGAGCTAAAATCTTTCCCTATAGCTCGAGAAAATTTTATTGGTTTTAATTGTTGTTCTGTAGTACTCATGTATTGAGTTTTAAAGTTTTGACAAATTTACGGAATTTAATGCTCTTACAATTAGTTTTTTCGACTGACTATTGTCATCTTATCCACAAAGCATTGATTAAAACGGTTAAACCCAACATTTACAAAGTCTTACACAAAAAAAGAGCGGTATAAAACCGCTCTTTTTATGATAATTTAACAATCAAGTAAACTTTTACCCAATTCTTTATTTTTTAGCTTTTTGCTTCTCCATCTGCATTTTTTGTGCCTCTTCTAGCCTCTGTGCAAACTTAGATTTACCCTTCTTTTTTGGGTTCGCTTTGTTCTTTTGAATCTTTGCATGAATTTTATCTTCATCTAAAATAAACTTCTTAATAGCCAACATAATCAACATTGTCATTAACGTAGAAATGAAGTAGTAGAAACTCAATCCAGATGAGTAACTATTAAAGAAGAAAATCATCATAATTGGGAAGAAATACATAATGTACTTCATATTAGGCATACCTTCTTGCGTTGGTTGCTGCATATTAGAACTATTAAAGTGCGTATAAATTAATGTAGTACCCGCCATTAATAGAGTGAACAAACTAATATGGTTACCATAAAATGAAGAAATTAATGGTATTTCAGTAGTCCATGAGGCTATTTGATCATAACTTGATAAATCTTCTGCCCATAAAAATGCATGTTGTCTCATTTCTATTGCTGATGGGAATAATCTAAAAATAGCGAATAAAATTGGCATCTGTACTAGCATTGGTACACATCCTGCCATTGGGCTTGCCCCTGCTTCTCGATACAGCGCCATTAAAGCTTGTTGCTTTTTAGCAGCATCCTTTTTATCTGGAAACTTAGCCTGAATCTCTGCAATTTCAGGTTTTAATACCTTCATCATTGCTGATGATTTATACATTTTATAATTTACAGGACTCAATAATAATTTAACAATAAAAGTTAATAGTAAGATGGCTAAACCTGCTCCAAGTCCCATTCCCATGAAACCTTTAAACATTGGACGTAGAGCCCAAACATTAATCCATCTAAACAGTCCCCAACCAAGATCAACTACATCTTCAGATCCATTATTGTGAGCCTTAAGAATATCATAATCGTTAGGCCCAAAATACCATTTTAAGTCAATCGTGTTAGACATGTTTTTAACATCAAGATTAAGGTCTGCTGAATAATCTCTAATATAAACTGAATCTGTTTCACTTGGTTTTTGTCCTTCAATTGTTGATCCAATTCCAAAACCGTCATCTTTCATAATCATGGCAGTAAAGAAACTTTGTTTAAAAGCAACCCAAGTTGGCTTTGAATCATCAAACTCTTCATCATCATTATTAGCTCCCAAATAGCTATAGGATCCATCATCATCAAAATAAATAGATGAAGCCCTCTGTTCTGTTTCTAAGTGCTTTTCTGTAGACATTAAATTAAAATCTGCTATAAACTTAGTTTTTGATGCTTCTGCATCACTAATTCCTTCAAACGAAATTGAATAGTCCACATCATAAGAACTATCAACTAAAACATAGGTAAAATAAACTGTGCCGGTTTCGGTCTTAGCTTTAAGCTTAGCAAACTTGTCAGAATGTTCAAGAACTGTAAAAGATAGATCTCTAGTATCTATTTTTCGTCCGTCTTCATCAAATTCAATCCCATAAGATGATT
>JAQXDJ010000463.1 GCA_029251425.1 Vicingaceae bacterium | reverse complement strand
GCTTTTCTTCAAGAAATTTATTTTGATGAGTATAAGTTGTTTCAAAAAACCTTATCAAAAGATCTAAACGCAGTATCTTCTATTATTTTGATAACTGGAATTATTGGAATTATTATTGGGCTGTTTATTGCCATCCAAGTTACCAATTCGATTTCCAGCTCCATTAAAAAGCTAAATGAATTAGCAAATGATGTAACTTCAGGAAAGCTTGGCAAAATAGCTCAGTTGAAAGGTAAGGATGAATTTGCAGATTTAGGAAACTCATTAAATGAGATGAGTTTATCTCTAAACGAAAGCTCTAAGGATAAGAAAGTACAATTACAAAGAATAAAATCATCTAAACTTAAATTAGAACAAATAAATAAATCGCTTTTTAATGAAATAGAGACAAGAAAAAAAGTAGAAAAACAAATTCAAGAATTAAGAGCAGAAGAATTAAACACATTACAAAACAAATTAATTCATTCTGAGAAAATGGTATCGCTAGGAAATTTAATTGCAGGTATTGCGCATGAAATTAATACTCCCCTAGGAGCTATTAAAGCTTCTATAGAAGGAATATTGGATAATAACTCTTTTATTCAAGAGTTAATGATAATTCTTAGTACACTCTCAGAAAATGAAATAGATCTTTTCTTAAAAATGGTTAATCATTCAACTAAAAAAACACTGATTTTATCTTCAAAAGAAGAACGTATTGCACGTAAAGAATTTACCAAAGATCTAATAACTCTTAAAATTCCCGATCCAGAATATATTGCTGACATAATGGTTGATTTACAATTAATGGGGCACACTAAAGACTACAAAAAATTACTGCTACATAATAAAAGGGTAGATATTTTTGATACTGCGCATAGCATTACTGGTCTTCATAGAAACGGAAAAACAATAAAGCTAGCTGTAGATAAAGCAGCTAAAATCATTTTTGCATTAAAATCTTATGCTCATTTTGATGAGAATAAACAATTTAAGGATACGAATCTTATAGAGAGTATAGATAATATTCTTACGTTATATACTAATCAACTTAAACAAGGAATAGAATTAGTTAAGAATTTTGAAGACGTACCACTTATTAGTTGTGTTCCTGACCAACTAGGACAGATATGGACCAATCTTATTTCCAACTCTATTCATGCTATGGATGGACAAGGAACACTAACAATTTCTGTCTTAAATAGACAGAAAACAATTATTATAAAAATTGCTGATGATGGAGAAGGAACCCAAATGACATAACTAGTTTAATCTTTACTCCTTTTTTTACCACTAAATCGAGTGGAGAAGAAAGTGGTTTAGGACTTGATTTAGTTAGAAAAATAATTATCAAACATGGAGGCAATATCAGTTTTGAAAGTATCCCAGGAGACACTATTTTCACAGTAGAAATACCTAAAAAAGAACACATCAACCAATTTATTAAATCAAAAATTAAGGCATTAAAGAAAGAAATTATTACTAAAAAAAATAATTGAACCCCAAGAACAAGAGAGAGAATATCTAAACCACATTCGATTGGAACTAAAGAAAACTGGTACCAAAGAAGGGTGTGCTGAAGGTGGATGTGGAGCCTGTACTGTTGTAGTGGGAGAATTAAAAAAAGATAAGATAATCTATA
>JAQXDJ010000222.1 GCA_029251425.1 Vicingaceae bacterium | reverse complement strand
GGAACTCCAAAATAAAACTCTAACACCTTTAATTTAAACATGTAATCGTACTTACTTTGTATTAATTGCGATTGAGCGTTTACCAAGTTGTTTTTAGTTTGGTTAAAATCGAAAGAGTTAATAGCTCCTGCCTTAAAACGCTCTTGAGAGTATTCGAATGCTTTTTGCTGCGCTGTTACTGATGTTGTTGCAGCATCATAAGATTTTGAAGATGCTAAAGCATCTGTATAAGCTGTTTGAATAGTCTCTCTTAATCTTAACTTTTCGCTTTCTAAATTGTATTCAATTTTCTGATAATTAATTTTTGTTTTATTTACATTACTTCTAAACTGATAACGGTTAAATATTGGGATGTTTAACGAAAACATTACCGATTTGCCTAAATTATCACTGATTTGGTCACCAAACAAAAATGGAGAAAAATCATTTGTTCCTTGTCTGTGTTGGTAAGCAGTGTTTAAACCAAAACTTGCTGTCAAACTTGGATAAAAATTAGCTTTAGAAATTTTCACACCTTTTTCTGCACTTAAAATATTTAACTCTGCTAATTTAATTTCAGGAAAACTTTCGCTAGCCTTATTATAAATGGCTCCAACATCATTGCCTAATATCGCTTGATTTTCAACATCCATACTAATTTCTTCTACCTCAACATTCATTGCATCTATTTGTAATAGCTGAGCCAATCTTAAACCAGCCAATGCCAATGTATTTTGAGCTACTATTATTTGTTGATTATCATTAGCCAATGAAGATTTAATGTTCAACAAATCTCCCTGTGGTAAAACTCCAGCTTCTACTAATTCCTGTATTCTCCCAACTTCTCCCTGACTAATTATTAATTGAGATTCAGCTACTTTTAATTGCTCCTTTGCAAACAGAATTTGTAAGTACGAATTAACTACGTTTAATGAAATGTCGTTCTTCATTTTTGCTATAGCAGCTTCGTTAACCTCAACTCCTATTTTAGACTGAGATAAGGTGTGAATATTTGCAAACCCATTAAACAAATTAACCGAAGAGTTTAATCCAAAACTATTTGATCTAAAATCTGCTGGTATTCTAGTACCAGAAACCCCAATAGAAGAACCAAAATTAAAATTTTGAGAAGCATTGGCATTTAAATTCGGTGCAAAATTCCATTTAGCAGCTTTTACATCTTCCATAGATATATTCTTATCTAATTCTGATTGTTTTATTGAGATGTTGTTTTCTAAAGCATAGTCTACACACTCCTTAAGTGTCCATACTTTTGTGTCTTGAGCAGAAACACTACTCAACAATCCTAACCCTATAATTGATAATATTAATCGCATAATTCTATCCTCTTTTTTTCTTCTTGTCCTTATCGTTCTTTTTCTTAAATGGCTCTGTAATGTTCCAAACCTTAACTTTATCAGTTTCTGTTAATCCATCTAAAATTTCAACATTAATTCCATCAGAAATACCTAATTCCACTTCTTTAATTTCAAACTCTTGGTCACCCATTTCTAACTCAACAAAAGGTTCTTTGGTAATCTCATCAAACTGAACCAATGCTTCTTTAATTGCTAAAACATTCTCTTTTTGTCCAATAACAATTGTTGCATTAGCACTGTAACCCGCTCTCACAAAAAAGGTTGAATCTAATACTACATTTGCTTCAATTTTAAATTGAACAGCTCCTTGCTCTTCAATTCCTTGTGGAGCCACAAAACGTAATGTTGCATCTAATGTTTTATCATCTACAGCTCCTAAACTGATACTTAATGGCATATTCAACTTCAACTTACCCACCTCAGCTTCATCCACTTGACCTTCAAAAATCATGTTGGTTAAATCCGCAATAGTAGCTACCGTAGTTCCAGGATTAAAAGTGTTACTCTCTACTAACTGGTCTCCTTTTTTTACCGGAACAGTTAACACGGTTCCTGAAACAGTAGCTCTAATATTAGTGTTAGCTGCTCCTCTTCCAGCTGTTCCTAATTTTATAATTTTTAAATCATTTTCTGCATTTTCTAGTTCTTGTTTTGATTGATTGTATCTTAATTCAATCGCTATAAAATCTTGATTGGCAACAATACCTTTTTCATATAAAGCTTTATTCCTTTTATAATCAATTTCACTATTCTTCAATGCTATTTTTGCATTTTCAACTCTACCACTTGCACTATTTAATGCTTGTTCATTAGGAACAACTTTTATCCTTGCAATTAAATCCCCAGTTTGAACAACCTCTCCTTCTTTCACAAAAACCTCTTCAACAATACCAGAAATTTGGGGTTTAATTTCTACCTCATCCTCAGGAACAACTTTACCTGTTGCAACTGTCTTTTTCTCAATTGTAGTTCTTATCGGATTTTCCGATTTATACTGAACTGGATCTTGATTATTAGTTTGGATAAAGAAATTTGTTGCAAACACAACTCCCAATATAATTGCGATAATTACTACGTACTTAATTACTTTTTTCATCTTCTTCTATTTATTTCTAATTTATATTATTCTTCTCTTAATGCATCTATTGGTTTTATACTAACTGCACGTTGTGCGGGTATTAAACCTATCAATGTTCCTAAAACCACCATAGAAACCAAAGCTCCAATTACATAAGGTATAGGTACTGTTGGGTTTGTATATGGTATATCTGTTTCTTGAGTAGCTACATCTATCGCTTTTAAAACACCAGCCCCTAAAATAATTCCAAATATTCCGGCTATTAACGTTAAAAAAACTGATTCTAAAATAATCTGTCCTCTCACTTCACTTGGAGTTGCACCCAATGCTCTTCTAACTCCTAATTCCTTCGTTCTTTCCTTTACAGAAATCAATAATATATTACCAATACCTATAACTCCCGCAATAATTGTTGCTATTCCAACAACTAACGACAAAAATGTTAATCCTTTCGCAAAACCGCTAATCTTATTAAAGATTTCACCTAAATTAAAAGAACCTATTGCTCTATCATCATCTGGTGATATTTGATGAATTTCTTTTAAAACTCTTTTAACATCTTCTTCTACTTGCATCACATCAGCATCATCATAAGCTGCTATTGCTAACCAACCTACATCTGTTCCAGTGTTGTATAATTTTCTATATGTTGAAAAAGGTATAGTAATATCTCCATCATCTCCAAAACCACCACCTTCTTCATATTTTTTAACTCCTATAACTCTAAAAAATACATTATCTATTCTAATATATTTCCCTATAGGATCTTCTCCTTTAG
>JAQXDJ010000207.1 GCA_029251425.1 Vicingaceae bacterium | reverse complement strand
AATAGAACATCATTTTCCAACTTTTCATTGACAGACCTGGTTCAATACTAATTTTCTTAGAAACTGAAATGTCATTTTTCAGAAACCCATTAATTCTGTTTGTATTTGTTTCCGCTAATTTTGTCTCATCATCAAAAGTTGTTTTATTATTAATTAATCCCATACCAAGCAACCATGTCTGTCTATGAAAAGTTGGAAAATGATGTTCTATTTTTATAGAGTTTTCAGATACTCCATTGGTTACAATTGAGTTTAATAATGTTGGCTTATTTATATTTAATGAGTCAATATATTGACGAGAATCAGAGGAATTGATATTCAAATTTGAATGTGCTATCGTGAAATTTGTATTACCTACATTTTTCCAACTCTTACTATAGTAAACTGAACCACCTCTTTGTTCTTGATAACTTTTATGATAGCTGGAAAGTAGATCGTCCTGTTTAGTTTTTACATCATAAGCTACGTCATCTTTGTTACCCAACAAACTAATATAATATTGATCTCCATTATCTCCGAAACCACTTAATTTGATGTTGACATCAGTAAATTGTTGGTCAATGGTATATGAGTTGTCATATTTTTTATCATTCTTAAAATCCATCTTATCAAAATAGGATTTTCTAAACATCAATTGAAATACATTTTTTTTACCCAGAGGAACATTTACCGATCCGTTAGTCAGTTGGTTGTCTATTGACACTTGTGTTCCAAACTTTTCATATTGCCCCATAGATCCGGTTATGTTCACAACGCCTCCCGTTCTATCACCCAATTGAGCATTGTATCCTCCTTTATAAACTTCTATATCCTTTGTTATGAAGGGATTTATTGCTCCTATGTTGTCATTTGTGCTACCGATATTAAACAATGTAATACCGTCAAAGATAATTTGTGTTTGTCCTTTATAGGATCCCCATAGTAAATAATCGTTGGTTTGCTCTCCAGCTGCTAGTACTCCTGGTTGCAAACGAAGGATGTTAAATATCGTATTGGACCTATTTCCAGGAAGGAATTGAGCCACTTTTGAATTCACTTTGACCAATCCAGATCGTTCACCAACAGTAGCGATTTGAATATCAGCATTGGAGCTAACCACAAACTCTTCTAATCCAACCACACAAGGGTTTAATTTGATATAAAGGATTGAACCTTTATGAATTATGGTGTCTTTTATATAATATCCAACATGCGACACTTTTATATGAAAAATAGAATCTTGCGATTTGAAAGAAAAGTTACCCTTGCCATCTGTGGTTATATCTATATCATTAATTTGAATATTAGAATAGGGGAGTGCTTCACCATTAACCGCATCCACAATGATGCCTTTTAATGTTTTACGATAAGTTATTTCCTTCCGAATCGTTGGTTTATAAATGACAAAAACACCCTCATTGATTTTAAAGGTGAGTTGACAGTTTTTAACCAATTCAGTTATTGCTTTCTTAGGCGAGTCATACGTTTTATTATCTGAAATAAAACACTCGGCTAATAATTGATCGTTAAATGAAAATTGAACATTATAATTCTTCCCCATCTCAATAAGTACTTTGTTGAGCGGCTGATTTTTTGCGTTAATTTTGACTTGCTGGGCACTGGTTTTAGCATTAGCAAATAAAAGAATTAGCAAAATTAGAGGTAACCTAAACTGATTCCTTTTCCACACTAATTATTCATTGATATGTTATAATTGTTTTTCCCTTTAGATGTAAAATTAAGATTAAAACTTTGGCAGATTAGTTCTAAGGTAACATCAGCTGTTTCTTTTTTTGTGAAGCGACCTGAATAGGTCAAACTCTTTAAATTATCAACTTCTAATGTGATGCTTACGTTATATTGCATTTCAATTTCTTCCATCACCTTTGCTAAAGATGTGGCTTCAAAATAAAACTCATTTAGCCTCCATGAAATAATATTGTCTAACAAATCATTTTCAATTTTACCTGTATTATGTTTCAAATCTAGAATAGCCATTTCACTAGGTGTAATGACCAATTCAACTGTTGAAGAGTTGTTAGACACTCTAACTTTTCCTGTTTTACAGAATACTTTATATTCATGGTTTCTGGCATAAATATTAAAACTTGTCCCTAGCACTTCTGTATTTCCGTATGTTGATATTACATTAAATTTGCGTCCCTTTTTAACTTCAAAAAACGCCTCTCCTTCTAAGTTAACTGCCCTGTCAATATTCCACCAATAAGGGTGATAAGAAATTTCGGATTCAGCATTTAATTCAACTGATGAGCCATCCGGCAAAATATGATTCGTATGATTTCCTTTCTCAGAAAAAACAGTAGTCGTATAAAGTTTCATAAAAGAAGTGCTCCCAACTAAAATGATTACAACAGCTGCTGCAACTTTGTACCAAACCATAGAAATTAATTTTCCCTTTGGTTGAACGAAATCATCTTTTTCTAATTTTTCATATAACGTATCCCAAATATCTTCTTTGCTCTTTGTAAAAGGTACTTCTACCTTTTTAAAGAAATCGATGTGTTCAGGATTTTCCTGATTTGATATGTTATTATCGTTGTTCATTTATACCTTAATTTCTCTTTTTAAAACTCCCAATGCCAAACTCATCCTTTTTTCTACCGCTTTAACACCGATTTCTAATCGTTCGGCAATTTCTTTATAGGTTAATTCTTCTAGTCGGCTCATCAAAAATACTTCACGTTGTTTTTCTGGTAATTTTGCCAATATTTTTTCATAACGACTCTTTAGCTCCTTGTATTCCAGTGAATTATCCTCACTCCCTTCAGCAGACCCCAGCTTAACTTCATTTAAATATTTTGCTTCAACTTTTCCTTTCCTAAAATGAGTAATATAATTATCCAGTGCTATTTTATACAGCAAGCTTTTTGTTTTATTGGGATGGTAATCAAATTGATTTTCCCAAACCTTTATAAATGCTTCTTGTGCAATATCTGCAGCCAATTCCTCATTACCTGATCGGTAATAGATATACCTTCTGATATTATCAAAATATAGATCGTATATTATTTTAAACTCAGCTTTAGTCAAATGGTTTTGGCCTAATAATTTAGTATGGTCAACTTTATCCTAAGTTTATAAAGTTGACCATATTATTACAATTTATTAACTATTTCTTACCTCCAGATTTCCACTCATCTAAACTAAAAGTTTTGCTTCCTGCAGGCCATGATTTGTCTCCTTCAGTTCCTGCTGGCCATGTTTTAGTTGCCCATTCGTCACAAGTTCCAGTTCCATAATCAATTGTTGCTAAGTAAGCTCCAGTTTTGTAGTCGAAATACTTGATTATTCCTGCAACAATGTAATTGCAATCATCTGTTTTTACTAAAGGCTTAACAATTACTTTTTTGTATTTTGAGCCTTGCTTTTTCTTTTTAAGGTCAAATTCTGTTGAAATTCCATTTTGTATTAAACTTGCGTTTTCATTAGAATTTGTTTCAAAATTTACAACTGCTAATACTTCACTTCCTGATTTGTATTCAATAGTTCCTTCAGTATAATATTCTTGACCATTAGCACTTATTAATTCATTAGTTATCTCTTCTTGATAGCCTGAATTAGCTAGCCTTACAGAAGCTTCGTCAT
>JAQXDJ010000203.1 GCA_029251425.1 Vicingaceae bacterium | reverse complement strand
ATCTCCCTGATTACAAACTGTAATGTTAATGTTTTCTGTTGCAGAATAAGTACATTGTGCAGGTAGATCTATATTAGAAGCAGCTAAATCAACTTTTAATACTGGTAACATAGAAATATCATCTAAAGCAATATCACCAGTAAAACTAGTTCCAGATACATATGCAAACCTTATTTGTACAGAATCCATACCACCATAACCAGCAGACAAAATAACTGAAGCTTCTTGCCAAAGATCCTGATTATCAGTAATTGGCCCCATAATATTAGTAAATGTACCTTGAGAACCAACTCTAGCTTCAACATTTAATGGCCCTTGTGTTGCGCCAAAAGCATGATACCAAAAATTAAGTTCTATAGAGTTAACCCCTGTTAAATTGAAGTAAGGGCTTAATAAATTAGCACTACTATTAGGGTTTCCTGCACCCGCAGACGTTTCTACATAAAGATATTTTCCACCAGCAACACCAGGGTTATGATCTGCACCTCCATTTGCTGTAGGACCTGTATTACTAGAACCTGTACCGTTAATATCAACGGTCCAATCTACATCGTCTCCAGTTGCATTAGTCCAGCCTCCAGACAATGTACAAGGTGTACCTGGTCCTGTCCCACAGGTAGCCATTCCTTCAAAATCCTCATTATAAGGGAAGGTCGATATTGTTTGTGCAGTCCCAACTAAGGATGCAAAAGCAACACCTATTAATAATGTAATTTTTTTCATAATTTATTTTTTAATTGGTTAGTATCAACAAAAATACACATTTAACCGCTAATCAATTTTCAACTAAAATAAAAACAAATTAACACTTTACAAACCTGATAAGAATCCTGAATACATTCTATTTAAGATAAGTATTCCTCGAGATATTAACATAAAAAAACGAGCAGCTAAAATAGCTGCTCGTTAAAATTAAATATGAATTTTAAATATACTATCTATTGATAATAAATTTATTAACTGATATTGATTCTTCAGACTGTAATCTCAATAAATAAGTCCCTTCTGATAAGTTAGTTAAATCTAAATTAACTGTCTCAGTTGTTACTCTTTCTGATCTTACTACTTGTCCGTAAACATTCATTACTGTTAAAGTAACATCTGTTCCAAACTCTTTTAATGAAACTGTTATGTTTCCTGTTGTTGGGTTTGGATATAAACTAACGTTTGCATCAGCTCCAAACTCCTCAACTCCAACACATGATTGTACTGTTACATCAATCGTATCTGAAGCAATACATCCGTTTGCATCTACTATACCAACAGAATAAGTTCCTGATCCTATTGTTGATAATGCTAATGTTTGGTTTGTTGATGCATCACTCCATAAGTATGAAGTTGCAGTTCCTGCATCCAATACAAATCCAGCATCATCACATACTGTTGTATCAGCTCCTAAATCAACACTTCCAGCTGCTGTAAACGTTACAACCACAGAATCAGTTCCCATACATCCTGCAGTATCTGTTATTGTTAAATAATAACCTCCAGTTGTTGTTATGTTTAACGAATCATTTGTTGATGCATCATTCCAAGTATAAGTTTGAACAACATTTACATCTACATCTGATGTTAAATCAACAGATGTTAATCCACATGAACTAAAATCTGGTCCCAATGTAAAGATTGGTTGATCTGTAAATATTGCAGAATCGCTTGCCGTACATCCTAAAGCTGTATCTGTTTTAGTTACAGATATAGTTCCTGGTGTAAACAACCAACTTGTTTGTGTTGTATCTCCATTAGACCA
>JAQXDJ010000165.1 GCA_029251425.1 Vicingaceae bacterium | reverse complement strand
TAATTGCTGTAATTTTATATAAGTTCATCTTTTTCTTATTGGTCTTTTAATCTTCTTAAAAATATCTTGGCGATCTAATTTTTTCTTTTCCTTTAAATATAAAGTCGTAGCGTAACATTACCTCATGCGAGCCATTATTATATTTAAACGTTTCGTTAGAATAAGACCAATCAAAAGAATATCCAAACCTTAATTGCTCGGTAAAGTTGTATCCAACTAATAATCCTGCAGCGTCACCTGTTCTGAACATTGCCCCTAACTCTATTTTATCTTTAATGATAACCATCCCTGTTAAATCAGCCTCCAATGGAGCTCCGTTGGTTACTTTTACAAAGGTTGTTGGTTTTAACTTTAAGCTTCCGTCTTTATTTAAATTAAATACTGTTCCAGCTATTAAAAAATAATGACGTTGTTCTGTAGCAACTTGTGTAGATGTTGTTGAAGTGTTATCTCCAAAAGTATTCTCTAATAATTTTGGTGTGGATAATCCAACATACCATTTTGAGGTAGAATAATACATTCCAAAACCAAAGTTAGGGAGCATATCACTTTCAATATTATTGGTAAATGATTCATCACTACCATCTTCTAATTGTAATGTGTTTAAGTCTCCTTGTAATAAATTGATTCCTCCTTTTAGACCAAAAGCTAATTTCCCTTTTTCACTCACTTTTATTTTATAAGCAAAATCGGCATAAATAGCAGTAGTATTTAATGGACCTATTTTATCGTTGAATACCGATAATCCGAGCCCAATTTTTTCATTCATTACTGGGGCATGTAATGTTAGTGTCTGTGTTGTCGGAGCTCCTTCAAAACCAACCCATTGCGAACGATGCAAAGCTGTTACTGTTAACGCATCTCTGCTTCCGGCATAGGCAGGGTTAATTGCCAAAGTATTAAACATATAGTGAGTAAACATAGCTTCTTGTTGGGCATAAGTGCTAAGTCCGGCAAGTAATGCTATTCCTATAATTATAATTTTTTTCATCTGTTGCTTTTTGAACTATTTGTAATGATATTTTTAAAATCGCTAATGCTATTAGCATTAGCGATTATTTTATTTATTTAAGTATAGGTAATTTTTGATTGGATCATCACCATTACCAAGATCTAGAATGTAGAAGTATGTTCCAACTGGTAATTCATTTCCACCAATTGTTACACCAAACTCACTAGTACCAGTCCAGTCATTATTGTACGGAGCAGCTTTAAATACTTTGTTACCCCACCTGTTAAAGATTATAAAGGTATGGTCTGGGTAGTTCTCTAATCCTGTAATTTTAAATACTTCATTTACTCCATCTCCGTTTGGAGAGAACCCTTCAGGAATAGACAGCATTGTGCTATCTGTAGGAGGATTAGTAGTTGTATCACAATTGTTAATCGTAATAAACTGAGTTAAAGTATCTGGGCAAAGTCCAGGTGTTGTATAAAGAATACCATATGTTCCTGGAGTACTAGCACTCAAATCAATTTCACCAGTTGTACTAATAATACTTAACTCAGAGCTGCTTGTAAATTGTCCACCAATAGTTCCGGTAATAATAGTAATTGGATCTGTTCCATCTTGACAAAATACAGATTCAGCATAACTAAATGTAGCATCTTCTGAAGAAACTGTATTAACAGTAAATGAATCAACTGTAGAACAGAAACCTCCATCGCTAATTGTAACAGTATAAGTTCCAGCATTAAGGCCTGTAAGATCTTCAGTTGTAGCACCATTGCTCCATGCAAAGCTAAATGGTGGTGTACCTCCAGTAATGGTTAAGTCTATTGACCCAATTCCAGTATTACAACTGTCATCTTCTATGGAAGAAGTGTATGTGAATGTGATTGTATTATTAACTGTAAATGTGTCTGTTGCCGTACAACCTGATGCATCAGTTATATTCACTATATAATCACCCGAGTTAAGAGCAGTAAGATCTTCGGTAATCTCTCCGTTACTCCAAATGAAATTGAATGGAGCTAAACCGCCTGTTATTGTTAAGTCAATACTTCCAAATCCACTGTTACAGAAATCATCAGTTATATTAGCAGTATGTGTAAAGCTTGCAATGTTGTTTACAACAAATGAATCTAAAGTAGAACATCCGCTTGCATCTGTTATTGTAACTTTATATGTACCCATATTAAGACCTGTAAGATCTTCGGTTATTGCACCATTGTCCCATGCGAAAGTAAATGGCGCAGTACCTCCAGTAATTGTTATATCAATTGCACCAACACCGTTATTACAAGTATCTTCAACTATTGTTGCAGAATGTGTGAATGTAGTGATGTTGTTAACCACAAAAGTATCTAGTTTTGAACATCCACTAGCATCAGAAGTGTTTACAATATAGGTTCCAGCATTTAATCCTGTAAGGTCTTCAGTTGTAGCACCATTATCCCAAGAGAATGTTATTGGTGCTGTACCACCAGTTACTGTTAGATCAATTTCACCGATACTATTACTACATGTATCATCAATAATAATATTAGAAGTTGTGAATGTTGTAGTGTTTGTTACAGTAAATGTGTCTATAGTATTACATCCATTATTATCAGAAACATTTAGGATGTAGTCTCCAGCAGTTAATGAGTTAAGGTCTTCAGTGGTAGCACCATTATCCCAATTAATAGATAATGGAGCAACTCCACCAGTAATGGTTACATCAATAGCACCTAATCCGTTTCCACAACTTTCATCAGTTACAATCCCAGCTATTATTTGACCTGGAATATTAATAACTGTTATTGTGTCAAATGTAGAACAACCAAATGCATCTGTGACTGTTACACTGTATCCTCCAGCAGGAATGTTGTTTAATGATGAAGTGTTGTTAGGTCCAGCAGGGCAAGAAGCTGTTCCTGTAAAGATACTTCCAACGGTTGGGCTTGGACCTTGAGTAAATACAATAGCTCCAGAACCATCTAATAAATCAAAAGAAACTTCATTGTCAAATGCTCCTGAATTCCAGAATAATTCGATTGATTGTCCTGTACATACGTTAAATGTGCCAGTGTTAGCACCTCCACCAAATACAGTGTAGTTTCCAATGTTAACTCCATCAACAAATACATCAATTGAACCTCCATTCCAACTATTACCTGTATCACGCATATCTAAAGTATATGTACAACAGTTTGTAGGAGTACCTCCAACCCAAGAAATTATATAAGGACCAACTCCACCTGAGACATCAGCAGTAATATTTCCATTTGATTGTCCACAATTTTCATCATTCATAGTAATGTTTGTAGTTAATCCTCCGTTGTTATTTAATATGTCATAGTTCTCCGTTAAAACACATCCAGTTCCATCTGTTATAGTTACAATGTAGTTGCCTGCAGATAGTCCTGATAAATCTTCAGTTGTTGGTCCGTTGCTCCAAGAGAATGTGATAGGGGCATTTGTGCCACTTACAGTTAGGTCGATAAATCCAGTACCGTCACCACAATTTTCATTGTTAATGATAACATTATCTATAGATAAAGATCCAGTGTTATTATTAACTACTGTATCTAACATAATAGAACAGCCTGTAGCATCAGTGATAGTAACATTGTATGTGTTTGCAGGTAAACCTGTTAAATCTTCAGTAGCTGCTCCATTACTCCATAAGAATGTATAAGGAGTTGTTCCTCCAGCAACTGTAATATCTATAGCTCCAGCACCATCACCACAATTTTCATCAGTTACTGATGTAATGCTTGCAGTAAAGCCTCCAGTAATATTTTGGATTGTATTTGTCGTGTCAATAGAGCATCCGTTACCGTCCGTTATTGTTAAAGTATAAGTTCCTCCAGAAATGCCTATTAAATCTTCAGTTATTGCACCATTACTCCATAGGTAGCTAACTGTAGGGGTAGAGGTAGGACAGTTTGCAGTTGTGTTAAATGCAATTCCAGGACCTGGGTTATTACCACTTGTAAATAAGGTTGTTCCAGCAGCATCTTCTATGTCGTAAGAGCTAAATTGGTTAAATGCTCCTGGTAAAAACTCTACAGCAATAGTCTCTCCAGTACAGACAGGAATAGATTCAGTTCTAATACTGTTTCCTGCTCCTGGAGGGATTGTGAATGGACCAATAGGTGTTCCGTTTACATAAACTTGTACTTGTGGAGCAGGGTTTCCTCCCCAACCATTGTTATTCGCATCATACATGTTTAATGTGTAAGAACAGCAAGGTGTTCCTGCATTAACTAACGTTACATCAATAGCGCCAGTGGTGTCTCCACAAATTTCATTCGTTAACACTATTGTATCAATAGCAAGATTTCCATTATTTTCATTAACATCGAAATTTCCGTTAGTAAAACAGCCATTTACGTCAGTAACAGTTACACTGAAGTTTCCTGCAGATAAGCCTGTTAAATCTTCAGTAGCTGCTCCATTACTCCATGCAAATGTAAAAGGTGATGTTCCTCCAGAAATAGTAATATCTATGGCTCCAGCGCTGTTTCCACAAACTTCATCATTTATAGAAATACTACTGATTGTGATGTTTGCACCATTATTTGAAACTGTAAAGTTCTCATTTAATGTACAGCCACCTGCATCAGTAATGGTAACTGTATAGTTTCCTGCAGCTAACCCTGTTAAATCTTCAGTAACCGATCCATTATTCCATAAGAAAGTATAAGGAGTTGTTCCTCCTTGAGGATTTAAGTTAATTGCTCCGTTACTTAATCCACAACTTTCATCGGTTACAACATTAGAAATCGTAAATAAATTTCCAGAATTGTTTTGAACTGTTGCCTGAACTTGAACCGAACAACCATTTGCATCAGTTACATCACATGTGTAATTCCCTGCAGAAAGACCTGTTAATAGATCTTCTGTAGTTGCTCCAGTATTCCAAAGGAAAGTGTAAGGTGTAGTCCCTCCAATAATTGTAATGTTTATTCCTCCTAAACCATTACCACAGTTTTCATCGTTAATTACGATGTTATCTATTGCTAAAGTTCCAGAGTTGTTAGATACATTAATATTTCCAGTATTAATAGAACAACCTGCTGCATCAGTAATTACACAAGAGTAAACTCCTGTGGATAGACCAGTTAAATCTTCAGTTGTAGCAGCGTTATTCCAAAGGAAGTTAAGTGGGGCAGTCCCTCCCGAAACAGTTATGTCAATTGCTCCAGCACCATCTCCACACATTTCATCTGTAGTCACTGTATTGTTATGAGATAAACTTCCTGCATTGTTAAATATTTCAGCTGAATCTGTAATAGTACAGCTGTTAGCATCTGTAACAGTGTATATATACATTCCTGCTGCTAATCCAGTTGCAATGTTTGAAGAGCTAACATTTGGATTCCATACAAAAGTGTTAGGTGTTGCTCCACCTGTTACATTTAATGTAATAGAACCAGATCCATCACCACAAGATTCATCTGTTGTAACATTCGAAATTGCTAAAGACCCAGGGTTATTGTTAATTATAATATCTCCTGTTAAAATCTCACATCCAGTTCCATCTGTAATTATACAAGAGTAAGTTCCTCCTGATATACTCGTAAGATCTTCTGTTGTAGCAGCATTATTCCATAGGAATGTGTAAGGCATTGTTCCTCCAGTAACTGTAAGGTCTATAGCACCAGCACTATTTGAACAGTTTTCTGCTGTGGCAACAAAAGTTACTGCTAAAGTATTTGTATTATTATTGACAGTATAGCTTTCATTAGCAGAACAGCCATTAGCATCAGTAATTGTAACATTATAAGATCCAGCAGATAACCCTGTTAAATCTTCAGTGATTGCTCCATTGTTCCATAAGAAAGTATATGGGGTTGTCCCTCCAGAGATAAATAAGTCTATTGCTCCAGTACCATCATTACAGTTTTCATCTGTAACAACTGCGTTATCTATAGATAGTGTTCCTGATGTGTTATTTACTGTTTCGTTATGATTGAAACTACATCCGTTTGCATCAGTGGCAGTTAGTATATATGTACCTGCAGAGATATTTGAGATATCTTCTGAAGAAGATCCATTGTCCCAAGAATAAGTAATAGGGGCAGTACCTCCAGTTGTAGTAACAAAAATTGCTCCTGCACCATTTCCACAAATTTCATCTGTAACAAAATCTGTAGCAATACTGAGGTTTCCTGGAGAATTAAATAAATTTAAAGTTCCAGTTTGAACCTGACATCCGTTATTGTCTGTAATTGTACATGAATAAGTTCCTGCAGATAATCCCGTTATATCTTCGGTTACTGCACTGTTGTTCCATAAAAATGTAATAGGAGCTGTTCCCCCTTGAATAGTAATATCAATTGCTCCAGCACCATTTCCACAATCTTCATTTGTAACAGAAGTATTTGCTAAAAGTAATGTGCTCGATTCGTTAATTACATTGTATGAAGGTGTTGATAAAATACATCCATTAGCGTCAGTAATTGTACAAGAGTATAGACCTGCGGATAATCCTGTTAAATCTTCTGTAACAGCTCCGTTATTCCATAGGAAAGATAATGTACCTGCATTTCCTGTAACTATTAAGTTGATTGCTCCAGCACCATTTCCACAAATTTCATTAATAATAGTGGTGGTTGCTGCAAGATTCCCTGTGTTATTAATTATTGTATAAGTCTCATTAAAAGTACATCCGTTACCATCTGTAATAGTAACAGTGTAATCACCAGCAGTAAGACTTGTAATATCTTCAGTTGTAGCTCCATTATCCCAAGAAAATGTATAGGGTAATGTACCACCAGAAACATTTATGTCAATTGCTCCATCTACATTTCCACAGTTTTCATTGCTTAATTGATTAGATGAAATAGTAAGGTTTCCAGTGTTATTTCCAATAGTTACGTCAAGAGTTTCAACACATTGATTAGCATCAGTAACTGTAATAGTATATGTTCCGGCATTTAAGTTGGATAAATCTTCAGTAGTTGCACCATTATTCCAAGTGAAAATATAAGGTTGTGCAGCTTGAGAGATTGTAATATCTATAGTTCCAGTTCCATTTCCACAATTTTCATCTGTAGTTGAAGCTTGTACAGTTAGGAAGCAAAAAGAAGAGCAGTTAGAAACATTATTTAAAATAGTGAAACTTTGGTTTTCTTGACATCCATTAGCATCGGTTACAGTAACAATATAGGTTCCTCCTGAAATGTTTGTTAAGTTTTGAGTAGCAGCTCCATTATCCCAGCTAAATCCATAAGATCCTGATCCTCCAGTTACATTAATAGAGATAGATCCATTACTCTGACCACAAAATTCGTCAGAAGAGTTGTTTAAAGAAATTGAAATTGGAGGTAAGCTCGTTACATTGATGGCTTCAGAAAACTGGCAGTTATTACCATCTGTAATATTAACAGTATATGATCCCGCTGTTAATCCTGAAATATCTTCGGTAACTGCTCCGTTACTCCATAAAAAAGTATATGGAAGTAGGCCTCCAAAAGGTGTGATGTCAATTGCACCAGTAATTCCTCCAACACAGTTTACAGTTGTAACTGATGAGGTAATACTCATACTACTAATATTGTTGAGATTAAATGTTAAAGAATCTGTACATCCGTTTGCATCCGTAACATTAACTGTATAATTTCCAGCAGGGATGTTTGTTAGATCTTCTGTGACTGCACCGTTGCTCCATAAAAATGTGAAAGGAGGGAAGTCTCCGCTAACATTAATGTCAATTGCCCCATCATTACCACCACACTGAGCTTGAGTTATAATTCCGTTTATTTGAATTGAATCAGGTTCATTTATAACCACTAAAGTGTCAGGGAAAGCACCAATCAAACTAATATTCCATTCAAATAAGTAACCATTATCTAAATTTAAATTATCAGTAATTTCCATTGTCCAGTTACCATCCATGTTTGCGCCTAAAAGATTACTCAAAGGTTGAAATGATTGGTATGAACCAGCAGGAAGATATCTGTCAGTATAGTTGTTACCTTGTGCATCAGTATAGTTCCTTGTGAAATTGTTCGATTCTCCTACCATTGTTCCAAAGGTTGGAGAAGAGTTGAAGCAGTATTGATAACCAACACCAGGATCAACTAAAGTTGAACTGGCAGCACCATCTACTGGAGCAGTTGCAATAGGTTCACCTAAATCACATGATCCACCGCCACCTTGTTGTTTTAGTATAACACTTTGTCCACTAGGTGCAATAAGTTCAATTTCTAAATCACCTAAATAAGAGTGCTCTAATGTCGCGCAGATAGAGTTTATTTGAGCTAAGCTATCAATTGTAGCTGTAGATCCAAATCCTGTAATAGGGATTTGTGATGTGTATGTAACTCCATTTCCATCAGGAAGAAATAATGTGTCAGCATCAAACACTCCACCTACAACAAGAGCCTCTGCTTTACATCCGTAGCTGTCATAAATTTGAACTTGATATGTACCTGCATCTAAACCTGTTATTGGATTTGTAGTGTATGATGTTAATCCTCCTAGAGGGTCTGTCACTTCAATTGTGTATGGAGGAAACCCTCCTGTGATATTGGCTAATATTTCACCAGTACTATTGTCATAGCATGTTAAATCTGTTTCGGTTAAAGTAAAATCAATTGGTTGAGAATCATCAATGTATAGAAAAGCAGTATCTAGTGGAGAACACAAATCTGGTTGATAAACAATGAAAATAGATTCTTGCCCTTCAGGAATTCCATCTGTAATAGAGTTAATAACAATAGATGCTTGAGTTTGACCCGCTGGAATTGTGACTAATGTATCTATTAAGTCATAATCAACGCCATTAGTTGCTGTACCCCAAATTTGATATGAAATATCTGTTGGCGTAGTTGAAGGAGCATCAATTCCAAATGTAAACCCACCAGCGATACAACCTTCAAGAGCAATGTTGTCGCCATTTATGGTATTGGTTTGTACGTTAAAGTCTTTTGTGAATCCTGAAAAATAACCAGTTGCACCAATATTGCCACTAACATTAATTAGTGCAACTCTTAGTAATTTATCACTGGTAATGGTTACATCTCCAGTATATCCGCTGGTTAATTTATAGGTTACATAGTTTTGTGTTCCTGCAATTGTATCTCCAGAACCTTGTAAGACACCATTTACATAAACAATTGCACCAGCATCTGCTATAATGTTAATAAATGCAGTTCCAATAGCATCAACATCTGGTAGAATAACGCTTTTTCCACCAGAACAACCGATTGGGGGAAGGAAATTTAATCCACATTGTCTTTCGTTATCATCAGTAGCTCCATCCCCTCCATTTGAAGTTTGGTATAGATATACAGGGCTAGAAGCTGTTAAATAAAGGTTTTCATTTAAAGGGTGGAAGACCGTTCCATCAACAACATAAAAATCTCCAGGATTAGCTAGTGTTGTAACCGCAGTAGGGTTTCCATCTAAAAATATATCAGTATTACTAGCTGTTGCGATAACAATTGTTTTTTCATTGTCGATCCCTTCACCTTTAATCAAAACGTACTCATCTCCTACGGTTTCAACAGGTACAATTTGGTCAATTCCTAAATCTCTACCTTGATTTGGGGTTGGAGTTAAGGCATTTCCTCCAAGCCAAGTAGCACAATTTACTACAATGTCTTTGTCGGATGTAATGTGTGTACCGTTAACTCCATTTACATTGTTAGTAGAACTTGCTTCATCCATATATGCTGACATTACATAACTTTCTCCAGCATTAAGTGTTATTGTTGTGTTTTGAGTAGTTAAAGGTGAGCCAACAGGTGTTGTACCTCTAAATATAACCCCAGGACTAATTCCTGAAATGTTAACAGTGGTACCGTTAGTGGTTGCCATAATACCAAAAGAATTACTTTTTCTAAACGAATCACCTGTGTTGTTAAACATACCTCCAACATAAAAATCTTGTCCAAATGCGGCTTGGGATCCTTTGGATGTAAGAGATCCTCCTTGTGGCCCAGCAAATACTCTCATGTTTACATAAAAAGGTTCGGCTGCGGTTAGGATTAAACCTTCATCAGTCATTATTGTGTTTAGTTCAGCTTCTGTAACTAAAAATTGAGTTGCATCTCCAGTTCCTAATAAATAAGAGAAAGAAGTTGCACTAGAAATTGTAGGTGTAGCAATTACAGTACCTGCACCATCTGTTATTGTTACTGTGAAAGGTGCTGCGTTTGGTGTGCTTAAAACAATTCGATGAGTTCCCTTGTCCTCTCTACCAAATACCGGGGGTATGTAGTGCTCAACATCTAGTTGTGCTAATGCTTGAGTTGGAATTAAAGCGATTATAAATAGCGCTAAACATAGTGTTAGCTTGGATTTAATCGATTTAGATTTATCAGTAAAATATATCATAGATAGGTGTTTTTTTAGTCCTTCGAAAGTAATAAATTTATTTAACAATCAAATGTTAATTAGATTATCGGTTGTAATTAATTATTAACGGACGAATTTGTTATAAGGTTGGTTGCATTATTTTCTTTTGCTTTATTCCAATAAACTTCCATTTCTTGAAGTGTTAGGTCAGATAGCTGTTTGTTAATTTTTTTTACTTCAGATTCCATAAATTGAAAGCGTTTGATGAATTTTTTATTAGTTTTTTCTAAAGCATCTTCAGGATTGATATCAATAAAGCGAGCATAATTGATTAGTGAAAATAATACATCTCCAAATTCATCTTCAATTTTGTCACTTTTTCCTTCTATTTCTATTTGTAGCTCATCAATTTCTTCTTTTACTTTTTCCCACACTTGAGATTTGTTATCCCAATCAAAACCAATGCCTTTTGCTTTGTCTTGAATTCTTAAAGCTTTTACTAGAGCGGGCAGCGATTTTGGTACACCTTCCAAAACTGATGTTTTACCTTCTTTTAGTTTTAGTTTTTCCCAATTCTTTTTAACCTCTTCTTCATCTGTAACTTTTACATCTCCGTAAATGTGTGGGTGACGATGAATTAACTTTTTGCAAATTTCATTCATAACATCTGCAATATCAAAATCTTTGGTTTCTGATGCAATTCTAGCATAGAAAACAATATGTAGCATTAAATCACCTAGCTCCTTTTTTACTTCACTTAAATCATTTTCAATAATAGCATCAGTTAACTCATAAGTTTCTTCAATAGTTAAGTGCCTTAAGCTTTGCATGGTTTGTTTTTTATCCCACGGACATTGTTCACGTAATTCATCCATAATGGTTAATAAGCGTTCAAAAGCAGCTAGTTTTTCTTTCATAACTATAGAGTTCTATTTATTATTCTAAATTTGTTTTGTGTTAAAATTACAGTATAAATATTGTTTGATGATTCTAAGCCTTTTTCTTTTTATGAAAGGTTTTGCACAGGAAGATGTCTCTGTAAGAGGGTCGCGGTTGCAGGGAAAATCTCATGCAGGGCAATTAGAGGGTGGATTTTCTTCTTTTGGTGTTTCAGGTACTTTTCATCAGGGCGCTATATTGCCACACAGAAAAATAGTGAGTGAAATTGTAGGTGAAGCAACAAAATCTATAGAGTTATCAATTTATAAAAACACTTTTGGAAAGAAGTCTTGGCAGCAGTTACGTAATTATCCTAGATTAGGTGTTTCTTTTATTGCTATGGATTTGGGTAATGAGAAAGAGTTGGGTAATGGTTATGGTATTTTCTCTTTTATTGAGCTGCCATCAAATCATTATAATAAAATAAGTTGGAGTATGAAATTGGGTTATGGTTTAGGATATATTGAAAAACCATTTGATAGAGAAAAAAATGTTAAAAATGTTGCTATAGGATCAAATTTTAATGCAATAATTTATGCAAACTCAATATGGAGTTTAAGGTTGTCTGAAGAGCTGAAGTTTGCTTTAGGGGTTTCTATGGTGCATTTTTCAAATGCATCTTCATCACGGCCTAATTTAGGTATAAATGTGCTTTCTTTAAATTCAGGATTTTCTTATGGTTTTGGAGAGAAAAAGCGATTTTTATCTCAAAAAATAGATAAAAGACCTCGGAAATGGGTGAAAAGTGTTCGAGGAACTTTTGGAGTGAAAGAAATTCCACCTGCCGATGGACCAAAATATTTTGTTTCTACTTATTCTTTTGATTTTATAAAGCCAAGAGCCCCTAAAAGTTCAGTAGGTTTTGGGGTAGATTTGTTTTATAATACATCTTTAACGCAAGCAATAATAGATGATTCAAGCAGTGTTTCGGGGAGTTTAAATAACGTTAGGTTAGGATTGGGAGGGATTTATGCTTTCGATTTTGGTAAAATATCTTTAGCTGTTGAGCTGGGTGCTTATGTTTTTTCGAAATACAAAAAACAAGGGCCGGTTTACAGTCGGTTATATACAAAGTTTAACGCAAGCGATAAATTGTTTTTTACAGTAGGTTTAAAAACGCATTATTTTGTAGCGGATTTCCCAGAATTTGGAATAGGATATAATTTTAATTAGATGAATGTTAAACGGAAATATCAATTCTTTTTTATTGTTGTTTTAATAGCAATGACTTGTTCTTGTGGTAAGGAGTCTAGTTGTTTTAAAGGGACAGGAGATATAATAAAAGAGCAGCGAGTAGTGCCAAAAGATATTACAAGTATTGTTACAGAAGATAATATAAATATTATAATTACTCAAAGTAATGAGGTTAGTTTGATGTTGGAGGGAGGAGCTAACTTATTGCCTTATATTAATACGGATGTTTCAGCTTCTGTTTTATCAATTTCAAGCGACAATAAATGCGGGATGTTTAGAGATAATACTATTCCTATAACGGTATATTTATCTATTCCTAATTTAACAGAAATTGATTATACTGGACAGGGAAATATTGCCTCTACAAACACATTGAATTTTCCTGTTTTTGATTTTGATAGTTTTGGAGGTACTGGCACAATTAGTTTAGCTTTAAAAACTAATGATTTATCAATTAAGCAGCATTCGGGTCCAGCAGAATTTAAGCTGACTGGGGAAGTTGATAAATTGTATGTATATACTTTAGGGCAAGGGTGGTTTTATTTAGATCAATTGGAAGTGAGTGAATCGCATATAAATCATAGTGGTATTGGAGATGTTTTTGTAAACGTAAAAAATAAGCTTTCTGTTGAAATGAGGTCTAGAGGTAGTGTTTATTATCTGGGAAGCCCATCGGTTGAGGTAAGTCCAAATGTTGGGTCAGGTTTTGTTACAAGTAAGGACTAATCGGATATTGGTTTTTCGTCTTTAGCGTGGCTAATACTAGCGTTTAGTTCAAAACCTAATAGCAATACCAAAGAGTTGAAGTAAAGCCATAGCATTATTACCATTAAAGTTCCGATAGAACCATATACCTTGTTGTAGGTTCCAAAATTGTTAATGTAAAATGCAAAACCACTAGACAGTAAAATACTTAGAAGTGTTGCAAGGGTTGATCCTGCTGAAATAAACCTAAAGTTTAATTTTTTGACATTTCCAAAGTAGTAAATGGATGAAATTCCTGTAAAGAAAACAATTAATAATATGATCGCCTTAACTCCTTTTACAATGTAAACGGTGTAGCCATTTATGAAGTGGTGAGATGTTAAATAATGGATAATAGGTGTGCTAAATACGATTAAGCCTATTGCAATAACCATTAAAAAAATAATAATCAAAAGGATGAGAAGAGATCGTAATCTTGTTTCGATAAAACTTGCTTTTTTCACAGCATGTGCAGTTTCATTAAACGCTATAATCATAGAGTTAACTCCATTACTGGCTAAATAAAAAGCAAATAAAAATCCGAAAGAAAGAATGCTACCGTCTCTGTTGTACATTAAGTCTTCAATAGTGCTGTTAACCATTTCGTAAGCATCCGTTGGTAGGGATCCTTGAAGTAATTCCAGTAATTGCAATTTAAAATCATCTATAGGTATAAAAGGGACTAAAGAAAATAAAAATATAATTGTAGGGAATATTGCTAAAAAAAATCGAAATGCAAGAGAAGAAGCTCTTGTTGTTAATGAGTTCTTTTGCATCCCTTCAATAAGAAAAGAGAGTACATCATAAATTGGGAGTCCGTCAAAACCAGGTAAAACCAATTTTTTAGATAGATTCAGTGGCGCTTGAACAAGTTTTGAATCAACTATGTTTTGTAAGATTTTATTCAATTCAAATTGCTTTTAAACTAAGGTCTATACTGCTTATTTGATGTGTTAAAGCTCCAACAGAGATGTAATCTACGCCACATTCAGCATATTCTCTGAGTGTTGTAAATGTAATTCCTCCGGAGGCTTCAGTCTCATATTTTCCATCAATTAATTTAACTGCTGTACGCATGTCTTCAAATGAGAAGTTGTCTAGCATAATTCGGTTTATTCCGCCTATAGCTAATATCTCGTTTAGTTCATTTAAGTTTCTAGCTTCAACTTCGATTTTTAAGTTCTTACCAATTTTTTTCAAGTAGTTTCTTGTTGAGGTAATAGCTGCTTCAATTCCACCAGCATAGTCAATATGATTGTCTTTAATCATGATCATATCATATAGGCCTATTCGGTGGTTTTCTCCACCTCCAATTTTTACTGCTAATTTTTCAATTGCTCTTAATCCAGGAGTTGTTTTTCGAGTGTCTAAAACTTTAGTTTTTAAACCATTTAAAAGCTTAACATAATCATTTGTGTTTGTAGCTATTCCACTCATGCGTTGCATGAAGTTTAAAACTAATCTTTCAGCTTGTAATATAGATTGGCTTGATCCTTCAATAGTGAAAATTATATCACCAGTTTTAACCGACTCTCCATCACTTATAAGCTTGTTGAATTTTAATTTGGCATCAATTTTTTTGAAGATGATTGCTGCTAAGTCTACCCCTGCAATAATGCAGTTTTCCTTAACTAAAAGATGAGCTTTCCCTTTTGCTTCTGAAGGTATGCATGAAAGCGAGGTGTGATCTCCATCGCCAATATCTTCTTTAATTGCAATGTCAATTAACTCATTTGTGTAATCCATAAAACAGGTATTGTTCTTTTGTGTTGTTAAATGAAGTCTATTCGTCAGCTTCTATTTTTAATTCTAAGATAGTTACTTTTTTGTCAACTTCTTTATAAAGAATATATGTTCTAAAGTTACCTTTTGTTGTGGTTAAATTTCCTATGGAATAATGTGAATTATTTTTTGAATCTCCATTGTGGACTACAGAGAACCCTGTAGGTTTATTTTTTAGAAAAAATGTTTTTAGAATTAATTTTGCTTGAGTTTTACTATAGACACCTTCATTGTTTGGTATGCTAAAGTCCACTGAAGAGCCAAAATATTCTGCAATTGTGTTTGCGTCTCCAGATCCTAAAGCTTTGTTAAGTTTTTCAGTTGTTGGAGCAGCTGTTAATGTTATCGTTAGGAATAGAAAAATTCCAGTAAATATCTTGTGCATTTGTTTGTTTTTGTTCGTTTTTACAATTATTAAGCCATTTTTTTTGTCAAAAATATTTTTAGGTTAATAATAAACAAAGGTAATAAATTTTTACATTAGCTATATGAAAGTTACATTGATTACAATAGGAAAAACAGATGATACTTATTTAAAGGAAGGTTTATCAAAGTATGTTTCTAGATTAAAGCATTATGTTGATTTTGAAATTAAAGAAATTCCAGATGTTAAGCTAGGAAAGAAGCAGAATGTAGTAAAGCAAAAAGAGCTAGAAGGTAAGGAAATTTTGAAACATATTTCTAAATCAAGTTTTATTGTGTTGTTAGATGAAAATGGTAGAGAATTTAATTCTTTAGAGTATTCTCAATTTATTCAAAAAAGGATGAATACGGGGTTAGATCTGATATTTGTTATAGGTGGTCCGTTTGGTTTTTCAAAAGAAATTTATGAAATGGCTAATCAAAAAGTAGCCTTATCTCAAATGACTTTTTCTCATCAAATGGTTCGTTTATTTTTTACGGAACAATTGTATAGGGCATTTTCAATTTTAAAAGGAGAAAAGTATCATCATGTATAGTTGAATTTGATGCTTTTAAGGATGAATCATTTTAATAAAGCTATGAAATGTTAGAATTAATGGAATGAATTATTAATTTAGTGCTTTTGTAGGTGCAACTAATCGATTGTGACTCTCGTATTAAGTGTGTCGCTAATTACAAACAATTATCCAATAGTATGAAAAAAGTAAATATTAGTTTTATATTAATACTGTTTGTCCAATCAGTATTTGGTCAGTTAAATACAATTGAAGATATTCAAAAAGCAATGCTTCATTCTGAGTATTGGGATGTTGTAGATGAAAATTCTATCCCTGACTCTAGAGAAAGATTAATTGTTCCTAATAAATATAAGGCTCTTAAGTTAGATGTTAGTCAATTAAAGACAGTTTTGTCAAATGCAGTTTTAAGAACTCAAAATGATTTTTCTCAGGGTGTAGAAATTCAAATTCCAACACCTATTGGAACAACTGAAAAGTTTTTAGCATTTAAAAACACAACAATGGCAACAGGATTGGAGATTAAATTTCCTGAAATTAGAACTTACGATGTAGTAGCTCTAAATAATTCAGCTGTAAAAGGGAAAATTGATGTTACTCCTCAAGGTTTTCACGCTATGATTTCAACTGTAGGAAAAGGTACTTATTTTGTAGATCCTTATGCAAGAGGCGACATTAATAACTATATTATTTATAATAAAAAAGATTTTGTAACTACTAAACAAATGAATTGTGGTGTTGATACACAGTCTGATTTTTTATTAATTATATTAAATTTTGGTGGAGACAAAACTTTAGGTAGTTGCGATTTAAGGACTTATCGATTAGCAGTTGCTGCTACAGGAGAATATACAACTTTTCATGGAGGTACAGTTGCAGGTGCTTTAGCTGCACAAGTAACAAGTATGAATAGGGTTAATGAAATGTTTGAAAGAGATGCTCAAATTTCAATGACTATTATTGCAAACAATAATTTGATTATCTATACAAATGGAGGGACTGATCCATATACAAATGGAAGTGGAGGAGCAATGTTAGGTGAGAATCAAGCAAATGTTGATGCTGTAATTGGTGCTGCAAATTATGATATAGGCCATGTGTTTAGTACTGGAGGGGGAGGAATTGCTCAGTTGCAATCACCTTGTGGTTCAGGTAAGGCAAGAGGTGTTACTGGTCAAGGAGCGCCAGTGAATGATCCATTTGATATTGATTATGTAGCTCATGAAATGGGACATCAATTTGGAGGTAATCATACACAAAATAATAGTTGTAATAGAAATGGTGCTACGGCTGTAGAGCCAGGGAGTGCATCAAGTATTATGGGCTATGCAGGAATTTGTGCGCCTAATGTACAGAATAATAGTGATGATCATTTTAATGGAATTAGTGTAGAGGAAATGTCTGTGTTTATTACTGCAGGAGGAAGCTCTTGTGGCGTAAGTACAGCAACTGTGAACGCAAGTCCTTCAATTACTGGAACAAATGGTAATATTACAATACCAGGAGGTACACCATTTGCACTTACTGCTACGGCAACTGATCCTAATGCAGTAAATGTATTGTCTTATTGTTGGGAGCAAACAGACAATCAAGTATTTACTCAACCGCCAGTTTCAACAGCTACAGGAGGTCCTAATTTTAGATCTTTAAGTCCATCTATAAATACAACTCGTTACTTTCCCAACCTAACTGATTTAATGGCAGGTGGACCATTTACATGGGAAGTATTATCAACTGTTAATAGAACAATGAATTTTAGAGTTACAGTTAGAGATAATGCGGGACCATTACCAGAAGTAAGTTGTACTGATATACAAGACGTAACAGTAACAGTGGATGCTAGTTCAGGGCCTTTCGTAGAGACATTTCCTAGTGCTACAGGTATTACTTGGACAGGAGCAACAACAGAAACAGTAACTTGGAATGAAGCAGGAACTGCTTCTGGAGCAGTTAGTTGTGCTAATGTTGATATTTTATTATCTACAGATGGCGGGCTAACTTACCCTACAACTTTAGCTTCAAATGTTCCAAATAATGGGAGTAACTCTATAACAGTTCCAAATATAAACACTACAACTGCTGTTGTTATGGTGATGTGTTCAAATGGAACTTTTTTCGATATTTCTGATAATGTGTTTACAATTAATGCAGGAACACCTCCACCTCCTCCGCCAGCTTCAGCGTGTTTAGATACAGTATTTTATCCTGAGTCAAAGAGAACGGAATTTAGTGGTTATCAATTAAT
>JAQXDJ010000461.1 GCA_029251425.1 Vicingaceae bacterium | reverse complement strand
AAAAAACAGAAAGCCACTCTAGGGATGGTAATTCTAACCACATAAAGCCATCGTATTGAATCAGGCACTTAGATGTCATTAATGAATCTCTAAAAAGGGTATGGAAATGCAAAAACTCTCTAAGCATTACTAATCCAAATACTATACGAAAGATACCTAAAGTGGATCCACTTACATTTTGGGTTAGTTTAGTTTTAATGTTCTTAATCAATGTTTTTGTTCTATACTGCTAGGCTTACAAATATAATAATCTCAGACAGTTATCTCCTACTTTATTAGTCCATTAAAAAGCAAATCCAACACTAAACTTTGCAATATTTTTCTGATTATTTCAGACATCACTCTTTATTCAAATCCAATTTAAACTTTTTAGGAATAACAAACCCTAAACTCAGTTTTACAGCAATATTATCTGATGATTTTTCGAAACTATAAGGACCATAACGATAAAACCCACCAACCCCAAAAGAAAAGTAGTACCATCTAAAAACATTATTTATTACTAATCCAGACTCATAGTACCCTTTTTCCATCGTTTTAAAATCAACACCACCATGATCCTCTTTGTTTGACAAGGTTCCCCATCCAACGCTAGAAGTTATTACAAATTCAGGTTCAAATTTCTTTTTCTTAAACAACAATGAACCAAAACTATGTCGGAAATGAAAATGGACATATTCGCTAGAAAAGAACTCATAAGGTAACATAGTTTCAAAAGCATTTTCAGTAGTAACACCAATTGATTTGGATTCTCTCCAAAGGGCTAGTGACCCCAATGAACTATTCAATTTATGTTGTGGTGTTTTACCATCAATATAGCCTGTTTCAATATAAAATTTTGGATGTCCCAAGTTTTTGATAAAGAACCGTTTTTCAACTCTAAAAGTTAAACGTGTGTATTCGTATTCCCCTTCAAAATTCTTCACCCCTTTTTCAACCTTCGCATAGAGTATCGGATACTTGCTCAGCGTTGGATATTTGTTTCTCACTGTTTGAACTACTTTCTCTTTAAAAGCATATCTCAATTCAACACCGAGCTCATTAAACTTATAATCCTGACGCTCTACTAACATATTTTCTGCACCTCTACTTTTATAAAAATAGCCATTGGTTACGCCAACATTTTCTTGATTCGCTAATAAATTAACTGTTAAATAGCGTGCAGTTCTAAACTGAAAACGAGCCTCAATTTTTTCAACATTATTCATTCGCTCCAAATTGAAAAACCGCCTATTCCCTGCCGTTGTAAACATCGGTATTGTATAGCCATGAAAATCAACTACCCCTGGTTCAACAACATCTTTACTGTAAGAAACATTGAACTCAACATCATTTCTTTTATAGATATTAAAATTAATATCCGCTCCGTATTTTTCTGTTTTATCTTTAAAAGCATAGGCTCCATAACCTCCAACTGAAACCCATTTAGAAAACTTAGTACTTGTATGAATACCAGCTCCCAAACGTACTCCTTCATATTTATTGTCATTCAAAAATCGATTGAGATCAAAATCAATAACTCCCCAGTTCAACTTCCCTTCAGAAAGAGCTTCCAACACTGCCATTTTTTGATCAAAATGATGATGTTCTCCTAAACTATCTATCGCCTGGTAAGAGCTCTTTTCTTTTTCAGTTAGTGGATTGACTCTATGTTCCTCCCAATATAGATCATCTTTTGTTATAGCATCTTTATCAATTTCTGTCACCACATTTCCAAATTCCTTATTGCTTATTTCAGGGTTTATTTGGATGTTTTTAATGTAAGTTCTATTGATTCCTATTATTTTCATCTCACCACCAACATAAGGGTCCATTATTAAATCAGAATTTAACTGTACAGGAAACCAACTGCCATTTACTTTTTGATATTGTTGTTGGATTTTCATCGTTACCATTTCATCGGAAGCTACTGGCTCTGCAATAACATTTTGTAAAGCGTAGCCATCCGTGTTGATATATAGCAGTCCTTTTAAAGCATCAAATTTTTTGCCTTTTCGTGGTTCGAATGATAAGACAAAGACAGTATCAACCCCTTTAAAAATAGTATCTTCTATCAAAAAAAAGTACTT
>JAQXDJ010000120.1 GCA_029251425.1 Vicingaceae bacterium | reverse complement strand
AGGTCTTATAACAGCTGTACAATATGGCTGAGTTCCGTTTATGTCAAAATAATCTTGGTGATAATCTTCAGCAGGATAAAAGCTTTTTAGGTCCGTAATCTCAGTTACTATTGGGTTGGTAAAAGCTCCAGAATCATCTAATTTATTAAATACATCAATTGCAACTTCTTTTTGTGCTTCAGTTTGATAATAAATACCAGAACGGTACTGAGTTCCGTGGTCGCCACCTTGTTTGTTCAAAGTAGTGGGGTCATGTGTTTGAAAGAATACCTCTAATATTTTTGCTAAAGAAACTATTTCAGGATTATAAACCAATTGAATAACTTCTGCATGCCCAGTTCTTCCAGTGCATACTTCTTTGTATGATGGGTTTTTTACTGTACCATTGGCATATCCAGAAACAACACTTTCAACACCTTTAATGTCTTGGAAAATTGCTTCAACACACCAAAAACAACCTGCACCTAATGTTATTGTATCCATTCCTTCTGTTTTAATTTGAGTTTTTATTATTGTTTCTTCAGTTTTATTCGCGCTACACGAAATTAAAACAAAACTTAGTACAATCGTTGAAATTAGTTGTTTCATAAAATGATTTTTATAGCTAACGACTAAATTCATTTAAATATTCTTTAATAAGAAGCCATTAGCTCTTTGATCTTATTGTTTGTCTCATTGCTGACAGTAACCAATGGTAATCGAACAGCATCATTCATAATGTTTAATTCTTTTAAAGCTGCTTTAACGCCAGCTGGGTTTCCTTCAACAAACAAATAATGTATCATTTCAAAATACTTGTAATGCAAAACTCTTGCAGTTTCCATGTCATTATTTAATGCAGCAGAAACCATGTCAGAAAATCCTTTAGGGAAAGCATTAGCTATAACTGAAATAACACCATTTCCTCCAGATGCAATCATTGGTAGTGTTAACGCATCATCTCCAGATATAACTAGAAAGTTAGCAGGTTTATTATTAATGATTTCCATGCATTGCTCTAAGTTTCCTGAAGCTTCTTTAACTGCAATTATATTATCAAAATCGTTTGCTAAACGTAACGTTGTTGCAGGTAAAATATTGGAACTTGTTCTGCCCGGAACATTGTACAAGATAATAGGTAATTGAGAAACTGCAGCAATTGCCTTGTAATGCTGGTAAATACCTTCTTGTGTTGGTTTGTTGTAATACGGACTAACAGATAAAATAGCATCAACACCTGTTAAATTTGTATTTTGAAATGCTTCTACTACAGAAGCTGTACAATTACCACCAACTCCTAAAACAATAGGTAGTCTGCCATTGTTTATTTTGATAACAAAAGCTAAAGTTTCCTCTTTTTCTTGTTTAGATAAAGTAACAGATTCTCCAGTTGTACCTTGTACTACTATATAGTCAATTCCGTTAGAAATTAAGTGGTTAACCAACTTTTCTAAAGCATTATAATCAACACTTTTATCTGAATTAAAGGGTGTAACAATTGCAACACCTGTACCTTTAAATTTATCCATCATTGTAATTTTTGTAAAGATTTTATTATTTACAAAAATAAACAAGAAACTTGGTTAATTTAGACACTCAATAAATCAAACTTATGATATCAAAAAAAGAAATAGTTGACAATTGGTTACCACGTTATACAGGTAGAGAATTAAAGGATTTTGGAAAGTATATTCTGCTAACTAATTTTAATAATTATGTTGATTTTTTTGCTGAGAAATATGGGGTAGAAGTAGTAGGAAAAGATAAGGCAATGCCAAGTGCTTCTTTTGATGGGATTACTATTATTAACTTTAGTATGGGGAGCGCAAATGCTGCTACTATAATGGATTTGTTAAGTGCTATTGAGCCTAAAGCATGTCTGTTTTTAGGGAAATGTGGTGGATTAAAAAAGAAAAACGAATTAGGAGATTTTATTTTACCATTAGCAGCAATTAGAGGAGAAGGAACTTCTGATGATTATTTTCCACCTGAAGTACCTGCTTTACCAGCTTTTACTTTGCAGAGAGCTGTTTCTTCTACAATTAGGCAAATGGGGAAAGATTATTGGAGTGGTACAGTTTATACTACCAACAGAAGAGTTTGGGAACATGATGAAGACTTTAAAGAATATTTAAGAGAGGTTCGTGCAATGGCAATTGACATGGAAACTGCTACGCTATTTGTTACTGGTTTTGCAAACGAAATATCTACGGGAGCTTTACTGTTAGTTTCTGATCAGCCAATGATACCTGAAGGAGTAAAAACAGATCAGAGTGATAAAAAAGTAACAGCTAATTATGTAGATAGTCATATTGAAATTGGAATTAGATCGTTACAAGAAATTAAGAATAACGGAACAAGTGTTAAGCACCTGAAATATTCTTACTCGGCAGATTAATGGATCATAAGCAAATAATTCAAGATCTTAAAAACAAAGTTTATCATCCGGTATATTTTTTAACTGGAGATGAAACCTATTACATTGATTTAATTGCAGATTACATTGAGGCTAATGTGTTGGATGAGACTGAAAAAGATTTTAACCAAACCATTTTATACGGAAAAGAGAATGATATAACTTCTATTATTGGAGCAGCAAAACGCTACCCAATGATGGCGAATAATAATGTTGTAATTATTAAAGAAGCACAACATTTAGCAACTCAGTTAGACAAGTTAGAATCGTATTTAGAAAATCCAACTCCAACAACTTTATTAGTATTTTGTTACAAGTACAAAAAAGTTGACGGACGAAAGGCTATCGGTAAAAAACTAAAGAAAAAGGCTGTTTATTTTGAGTCTAAAAAGTTATATGATAACCAGGTGCCTGATTGGATTACTGGTTATTTAAAAAGTAAACGTTATCCAATTACTCCGCAAGCAGCATTGTTAATTGCAGATTCCTTAGGTGCTGATTTAGGTAAAATTGTTAATGAGTTAGAAAAACTAA
>JAQXDJ010000100.1 GCA_029251425.1 Vicingaceae bacterium | reverse complement strand
TTTAATTTTTGTTTTGCTTTTACTCTAAGTTATTGCTTGTATTGTGCCTATAATTAAGGGGTTTATGTTTTTTTTGTCAAAATATTTTCCATGAACCATTCGTTTAATTAACTTTGATTTTTATTAAACATGATGGCTAAATATAAAATTTCCGATTTAGAAAAACTTTCTGGCGTAAAGTCACACACTATTAGAATATGGGAGCAACGATATAAAGTGTTGATTCCATTAAGAACAGATACTAATATTAGATATTATGATGATAAACAGCTTAAAAAGTTGTTAAACATTGTATCACTTATTAATTCTGGAGATAAGATTTCAAAAATTAGTAAGCTTACTGAAGTAGAGTTTAATGACAAAATAAAAGCTCTAGATGAAAAAGGGGGCTTAAGTGTGAAGGAGGAAATGTTAACCAACCAATTAATAAGTTCTGGTTTAGCTTATGATGAAACTGGGTTCGAAAAAGCTTTTTCGAATTCTATTTTAAGTTTTGGTTTAATGGAATCTTACAAAAGAGTCTTCTATCCTATGCTTGTAAAACTTGGGTTTTTGTGGTCAGCATCTGAGCTTTCGCCTTCTCAAGAGCATTTTGTATCAAATTTAATTAAGCAAAAAATTTTTGCTGCTATAGATGCATTAAAACCTCCGTCTATTGATTCGGAAAAGTGGGTATTGTTCTTACCTGAAGGAGAAATGCATGATATTGGGCTTCTTGTAGCTAACTTTATTCTTAGGTCAAAATCAGTTAATGTAATTTATTTGGGAGACAATGTCCCAATAAAAAATCTTTATCAAGTTTCTGAAAGTATAAAACCTACGCATTATTTAACTTTTGCAGTTCGACAAAATCAACAAAAAATGATTAATGACTATTTATTTGAAATGCAAAGTAAATTTAACGATCCAAATATTTACATCTGCTGTGATTCTATCCTTGAAGAAAAATTAAAGCTTTCAAAAAAACAACACGCAATTACTAATTTCGAAGCTTTTCAAAAAATAATTGATTAGTTAACAACCATCCTGTCCAATATTAAGAACAAACTCTTGCTTAATATTTTCGCCAGCTTCATTTATTGCAGGTTCCCACTTCGGCATACTCTTTATTAATTTTACTAATAGTTGATCTATTTCATCATCTCTTGAGGATGCTTTTAACGCTACACTCTCAGGGGTTCCATCTTCATTTATGGTAAAAGAGATAGAAGGTTGGGGTAGGTGTGTAAAATTTTTAGCGTTAATTTCTTTTAGGCTATTTTCTTTTAAGTAGGTAATCATTTGATTGTATCCACCTTCATACTTGGCCTCAGTTTTAGGTGTAACTATTAGTGGTACGTTCATTTGTCTATTTTGAACTTCTCCAGCAGCGTTTTTCTTTTGGTATTGAACAACGAGTAATACGCTCTGAGCATTTTCGATTAACTTTTTTTGTTCAGCAGTTAACTTTTCATTTTTTCCATGCTCTTCAATTATTTTACCATTAACATTGGTAGAAACAGTAACAGAATTGTAAGCATGTATCCAGTTAGATGGATAGTTTTCAATCAATTGATCTATTGACTGAGCATTTTTCAACTTTTTTTCTGTGATAGATCTTCCTGTATTAAGAATAGTGTTTGGACGAAACACACCTCTAAGCACCATGTATGATAACGCTGGTTTTTTACCTAAAAATTGAGTTGCTTTTCCTGTTCGTTGATCAACATTGATTCCTCCAACTATTCCAAAATCAGATAAATTCTTAACAACATCGCTAGAATCTTTTTCGGATAGATTAATTGTTGTAGTGTTTTGAGTTGTTTTTCTGGCAAAAGTAATAGTAGCAAATCCAACAACTGCAATTATAGAAACTAGTAGTAATAATTTTATTTTT
>JAQXDJ010000084.1 GCA_029251425.1 Vicingaceae bacterium | reverse complement strand
GATTGCTTCGCGACGCTGGATTAATCTGTTAAATAAAGTGGATTTTCCAACATTTGGTCTTCCTACTATTGCTACTATATTTCCCATATTCAGGCGGCTAAATTACCTAATTCTTATTTGTTGAGGTATCCAAAACGTTTTAATTGCGTTTCGTTGTTTCTCCAATCTTTATTTACTTTAACATAGAGTTCTAAAAACACTTTCTTGTCAAAGAATTTTTCCATGTCTAATCGAGCTTGAGTTCCCACTTTTTTTAATGGTTTACCTTGATGCCCGATAATTATTCCTTTTTGAGAATCTCTAATTACCATAATTACAGCTCTAATTCTGATAATTTTTTCTTCCTCTTTAAAGGCTTCTATTTCTACTTCACAAGAGTATGGAATCTCTTTTTTGTAGTTCAGTAATATTTTTTTTTTTTTTTTTTCTGAAACAAAAAACTTTTCGGGTTTATCAGTTAAAGCATCTTTATCGTAAAAAGGAGGCGATTCAGGTAGTGCAGCTTTAATTTCCATAACAACTTGATCTACATTAAAGTTATGAAGTGCAGAAACCGGAAACACTTTTGCATTAGGAACTTGTTGGCTCCAAAAATTCACTTTTTCTTCTAAAAGATCTTGTTCAATTTCATCAATTTTATTAATGATTAAAATAACTGGAGTATCTGTTTTAATAACTTTATCTAGGATGTTTTGATCTTTAAATTGTTTTTCATGCGCTTCAACCATTACCAGTAAAACATCAGCATCAGAAATTGCCATGTTTACGAAAGTCATCATTCCTTCGTGCATTTTATAGGCAGGATCAATAATTCCTGGAGTATCAGAAAAAACCATTTGGTAATCATCATCATTTACAATTCCTAAAATACGATGACGCGTAGTTTGAGCTTTAGATGTGATAATGGATAAACGTTCTCCAACTAATTCATTCATTAGAGTTGATTTTCCTACGTTTGGTGCTCCTATAATATTTACAAATCCTGCTTTATGCATTTTTTTATTTTTGTTTTAAAGTGCAAAGAAACACAATATTATAGCTGTAGCCGAATTAAGATAGAGCGTTCTTTTAAAAAAGAATGAAATATAATTAGTAAGAGTTAAAAAAAGTACTACATTTGCAGCCGATTAAGTTAAAAATTTATTTTAAACATATATCGCGGGGTAGAGCAGTTGGTAGCTCATCGGGCTCATAACCCGGAGGTCGTCAGTTCGAGTCTGGCCCCCGCTACTTCGAAAAGCCTTCTAAGAAATTAGAGGGCTTTTTTTGTGAAAGCCTTAAGAGTTTTCTATTTTGGCGATAACCTTTTCAATTTCTTTGTTAAAGTATTCTATTTTTTCATCATATTTATTCGTTCCTTCTGAAATAGCTTTTGATAGGGTTTCTAAAGATTTTATGCGTAACTCACAGTATTTCTTTAAATTAGCGTTACGATTGTGAATGAATTGTGGTAATTTAAGCTTGTCGACTTCATCTATAATTGCAATTGCATCATTGAAGTTGACCAAACCTATTTTGTTTATTTCAATTATAAAGTGTTTGTTGGATGTGTTTTTTGGCATATTATATATTTGAAGAGCTTCTTGTTCCAATTTGATGAAGTCTTCCATTCTTTTATCATACTTATCCAAATCATTATTTACATTAGTATTCGTAGTTGTTGTTAGAATAGTGATTGAAAAACCTAAAATAATTATGGGGATTATTCCAATGGCAATTTTACTTAATATAATATGTTTTGTTTTTTTAGATCAGGGTAATAGGAATAGCCTATCATTATCCCACTTATTAAACCTCCAATATGAGCTGCATTGTCAATTCCGTCTTTCATCCCATTAAGCAGATTGTAAGCTACAAATAGAAAAATACTAGTAATCAATGTTTTTCTTGCAGATTTTTCTATAAAATTTGTTGTTAACATTGCCAAAAATACTCCATACATACCAAAAATAGCACCTGAGGCTCCTGCACTTATTGTAGGGTCATTCCAGTAAATACTCGCAACACTTCCAGCAATGCCACTTAAGAGGTAGGCATTTAGAAACTTCACTTTCCCTAAATATGGTTCTAGCATCAGTCCTATGTATAGAAGTGCATACATATTCATAAGGAGGTGGATAACTCCTATGTGAAGAAAACAACTACTGATTAACCTCCACCACCCGCCATTAATAGTTGTTGGGCGGAAATTCGCTCCCCAGAGTATTAAGCTTTCCCCATCTGGCTGCATAGGGTCTACACCAGAGATAATCATTATAATAAAAACTATAATGTTTAACAATAGAAGAATAGGAGTTATAAAATACCCTTCTGTCGGTAAGAATAATGAATAAAAGTTTTTTATTTTTTCTTTGGCAGATAGAGGTGTTTGGTTGAATACCAACTCTTCATTAGGAATAAAATCTTTTTTAATTTCTTGAAATCGTGTGTCTAATTCTGAATCTGTTATTTCTTTTTTGCTTTTATTGATAGTTGATTTAAAGTCTGCTATGTTTTCTTTATTCTTTCCCCAGTCGAATATTTGGTTGCCGGTACATTCACTTTTTAGAGAGATTTTTCCATTCTCAATTTGAATGTGAACCTCTTCACTCCATGAGCTCATTGAGAATTTAGTATAAGCAGAGAACCCATTATTGTATAAGGCGCTAATATCCCAGTTTAATTTTTTTGCAGCGATTATTGCAAGAGAATAAAACCGTGTGTCATTGATATTATTAGAGGTAATTTCCTCAGTGTATTTAGGTGGAAATCCAAATGCCATATTTTTTAGTGTAAATGAATTAGATATGAGCTTAGGAGTTGCTATATTTTTTCAACAAAATCCTTAAACACTTTCTTGTGTAATTCTAAATCCATATTAGCAGAAAGAGCAACACGAGCAATATAATCTTTATCTCCTTCTTTTGTAGTTCCTTGGGTAGAAGTTGCAGGTATAGTCCAGTAACAACCTTTTAATTGTCCGTAACTAACACAGTATTTGCTTTCATCAGGAATTTCAGTAATCATTAAGTTGATTAGTTTCAAGTTTAAAGCACGTTTGTAATTTTCTCTTTCTTCATCTGTATTTCCTTTGGTAGGAAGGTCTAATGAAAAAACAGAGGGAGTAAACCCTTGTTGTGCTAATTCTTCTGAAACAAAATTGATTTTAGCAGTAGGTAGAACTTCTTTAATAAAATTGACGAACTCGCGTGTGTTTTTATAAGCGTCAGCTATTCTTTGGTTCATTGAAGGGAGTTGTTGCGCTAAAAATTCCATTTGTAAAGCAGTAGCTTCGTTATCACACAATTTTAAATGTAAATCTATTTTTTCCATTAAAGCTGCAGCTTTTTTATTCGCTACGCAATATCCTGCGGTACATTTTCCGCCACTCGGAAATTTAGAACCACTTACATAAGCAAGGGTTCTAACTGGAGCGAGTATTTCTTCTTCACCCAAAAAGTGTGTGTTCGGACAAAATGTTTGGTCTAAAATAAAAACAGGGTCAATAGCTATGTTTCCAGTTGCAGTTTTTCGCTCTTTATTTAGCGCATTTTTCAAATTCACTAAATCAGGAACTTCAACTCTTGGGTTGGTAGGTATTTCTGCAATAATGTATGGAACAGCATCTTCCTTAGCAATTTCATTTAAAACAATATCAACACTTTCTGCCATATCGTTTCCGCCATCTACTGGTAAATCCATTACTTCAACATGGGGTAAACAAGCAGCAACTCTTCTTGCTTGGTCGTTTGTTCCGCCATAACAGTTGGGTGGCACAATAATTTTAATTGCTTTCCCAGGGTGATTTTCTGTAGCATCATCAATTAGCCCCATTACAATTGCATATTGCATAGAAAGTCCGCTTGATGCAACAACTGCTTTTGTGTTTGCTCCTGTGATTTCTTTTATTGATGCTAAAACGCTGGTTTTGTTTGCCTCAATATTATTGTTGCAAGAAGTAGATTCGTTTATAAGCGTTTTTAATGCAGCTAATGTGTTAGCAGGAGTCATTGCAATAGTTTCTCTTCTTCTTACGTGCTGTATTTCTGAAATATAACTTTCGTTTTTCTTTCCATTAACTAATAAAATACTTCCTAAATTAGTTTGTGTGTTAATGTAAAAGTCAACGTTTGGATTTAAAGTGAAATTGCAAATGTTCTCTGTTTCTGAAATGAAAATGGTAGTTCCATCAAAGCTAGAAATATCATCAGAACTAATAACTTTTTTCACTTCAAAATTGTAGCCATAAATAGCTTTTACAAGAATTGTGTCAAAACAACTTGGTAAGTTATCCGTGTAAACTATTTGAGTTTTTGTATTAGTTAGTAAATTCTTTCTAAGAACTGCTAATATTGGGGTTGTTTTAGATGAGAAGCTAATTATATTTTCTGGATTAATGTTATGGAAGCTAGCAATTGCCCATTCCAAGATTGAAGAGAGTGGGTGTCCTAATCGGATGTAATCGTAGGCAGTTGGCAATTCGTACAGTGCAGATGCCTCAGAATTATTAGCGTTAAACAAGTTTTCAAACTGATCTAAAAATTGAGTTTTAGCTAATGATTCATTGTAAATATCTAAACGATGAGTCGTTAGATTTAGCCACCCTATTGGCATATTTTCTAATACATTTTTAATGTAGTCTATTACTCTTTTATCTTGCATAACTTTTCTTTTTAGATCGGTCTGCAAGATACATAAATCCATTTATTAAAAAAGGACAGTAGTAAGATTTTGAAAGGAAGATTTAGAGTGATAAATTAGCTTCTAAACCACTTTTTGTCAGCATAAAAAGTCCCAAAAGGAATAAAAGATGCGATAAATGCTCCAAAAGTTACTCCTATATTCCATTTAAATTTTAGGTGTACAATTAGTAGGTTAATGGTGTAGAGAACAAATAAAACCCCATGTGCCATTCCTACAATTTTAACAGGATCGGGCTTTCCGAAATAATATTTGAGTGGCATTGCAATTCCTAAAAGTACAAGAAAAGATATGCCTTCTAATAAAGCAACTAATCGTAAAGCGTTGAGTGAGTTTTTCATAGTATAAAAATAATTATTTTTTTCGTGCAATCATTAATCCATCTCTAATAGGGAATAGTACGTTTTGTACACGGTCATCATTATGTATTTTTTCAGAATAAGCAATTAATGCTTGAGTGTCTGGGTCTGTATTTTTTTCCCCATCAGCTACTTTTCCGCTCCAAAGCACATTGTCGGCAATAATATATCCGCCAGTATTCACCTTGTCAAAAACTAAATCAAAGTAATTGGAGTAATTTGTTTTATCTGCATCAATAAAAACTAAGTCAAATTTTTCAGGCAATGTTGGTATAATGTCTATAGCGTTTCCAATATGATTGGTTACGGTATCTTTTAAATTGGCTTTTTCAATGTATTTGTTTACCATAGATTCTAATTCTTCATTAATATCTACTGTGTGTATTTTTCCTCCTTTTTGTAGTCCTTCAGCAAAACATAGTGCGGAGTATCCTGTGTAGGTGCCTATCTCTAAAACATTGTTAGGTTGTATCATATGCGATAACATACTTAAAACTCTGCCCTGTAAGTGTCCAGATAACATCCTTGGAATCAATACTTTTTCCCAGGTTTCATGATTTAGTTCATTGAGAATTTCTGGTTCGTTTTCTGTGTTTCTAGTAACAAAATTGTCAACTTCCTTTGGTAAAAAATCCATAATAATTTAATCTTTTGGTATAAATATTAAGCTGCTTAATTGGTCTTTGTTAAAAACTTCATTAGCCACATGGTGCAAATCTTCAGGAGATATTTGGTTGATTTTTTCAAAAGTTTCTGTTAAGCTATCAATTTTATTATAAAGTAACATGCTTTTGCCCATACTCAACATTACGTTGCAATTGTTTTCTTCTGATAATGTAATTTGGCCGATGATTTGTTTTTTTGCTTTTTGTAATTGAGTTGCACTCAATTTTTTATCTCTTAGAGCTTTTAGTTCGCGATGAACTAGTTTGATGCTTTTCTCTAAGTGTTTAATGTCTGTTCCAAGATAAATGTAAAACAATCCAATGTCAGAAAATGTTGTGTAAGAAGATTCAATATTGTAGGTGAAACCATATTTTTCTCTAATACCAAAATTTAATCTGCTGTTCATAGCTGGTCCGCCAAGAATATTGTTTAATAAGATAAAGCTATTTTTGTGTTTGTGGTGTGTTCCGTAAGCTGTATTTCCAATAATACAATGTGTTTGATAAACATCTTTCTGTATTTCTTTATTAATAGGGGTGTAATTTTTAAACGGCTCTCTTGTTTTTTTGTTCGTTTTTTCAGGAATGTTGTTGAGGTGTTTTTGTGATAGCTTTTTAAGCTTCTCGAAAGGAAAATCCCCAACAACACTAAATATAATTTGATCGGTTCTGTAATTTTCTTTAATGAAGTTTAAAATTTGATTTCTGTTAATTTTTTTAACACTATCAACAGTTCCTAAGATGTTCATTCCCAGTGAGTGATCTTTGAAAATAAGCTCTTCAAAATCATCATAAATTTGCTCGTAAGGGCTATCTAAATAAGAGTTTATTTCATCAATAATAACATCTTTTTCTTTGGCAAGTTCGTTTTCTGGGTAAGTAGAGTTAAATAGTATGTCTGTTAAAAGTTCAAGAGCTCGTTCTAAATACTCTTTAGTAAAAGAGGCATAAATACTTGTTTGTTCCTTTGTGGTAAATGCGTTTATTTCACCGCCAACATTGTCAATTCTATTTAAAATGTGATAGGCTTTTCGGTTTTTTGTTCCTTTAAAAATAGCATGTTCTATAAAGTGAGTTATGCCATTCTCATCCAGATCTTCATCTCTCGAACCAGTTTTAATGATGAATCCACAATGAGCAACCTCGCTTTTTGTGGGTTTGTGAATTATTCTAATTCCATTTTTTAATTCCTGAAAATTGTAGGTCATCCCTTGTGTGTCAACTTATGAGGGGCAAATATAGGTTACTAATTTTAATAGTTATGCTAATAACGATGTTGATAACTGCTAAAAATGTTAATAACTCGAAGCTTTATTTGATGTATTTTGGCAATATTAAGCACCTACAAAACTGATTTTAAGATGGTTGTTAGAAAAAAAATAGTTTTATTATTGTTGATAACCTTGTTGGGTGGTTCAGCATTTTCACAAGGGGAATTATCAGGTAAGGATGAAAAGAATATGCTTGAAAAAGCAGAATTCTATTATGATGATGAAGATGGGAAGAATATACCTAAGGCACTGAAACTATTCGAGAGACTTTCTAAAAGTAAGCCAGAAGATCCGTATTATAATTTAATGGTAGGAATATGTTATTCTTATTTTAAGAATAAAAAAGAAGACGCGTTAAAAAAGTTGCTAGAAGTAAAGGCTTCTAATCCAGAGTTTAATGAGGTTAATTTTTATTTGGGGAGAGCGAATGCTGTTAACAATAGATTTGATGATGCTATTACTTCTTATAATACATATATAGGTGCAGAAGGCTCATCGGATGAACAGAAGGCGTTAGCTAGACAGAATATCGTTTATTGTGAAAATGCTAAGGTTTATATGAAAGATACTTTAAAGGTTGAAATTGTAAATATTGGCTCTCCAATTAATACGGAGTATTCAGAGTATGTTCCTGTTATTACTCCTGATGAATCCATGATGATTTTTACTTACAGAGGAAATATGAGTAAAGGTGGTTTGTTGGGTCCTACTGGAAAACCTGATAATGATGGGCAGTATTATGAAGATATAATGGTTTCTTATAAAATGGGAGATGAATGGTTGGATCCTGAAAGTATTGCAGATAATATTAATACTGTTGGTCATGATGCGAGTATCGCTATTTCTACTGATGGGCAGCGTTTGTTTGTTTATAAGCAGACTAAGAAAGATGGTGGTGATATTTATTCAAGTAACTTGGATGGAGAGAGTTGGAGTAAGCCAGAGAGGTTGGAGGGGGAGATTAATACAGAAAAATGGGAAGGAAGTGCGACTTTGACTAGTGATGGAAAGACACTTTATTTTGCGAGTTCTAGAGAGGGCGGTTTTGGAGGTAGAGATATTTATTCCGCAGAACTACAGGTTGATGGTTCGTGGGCTGAAATTAAAAACTTAGGACCAGTAATTAATACGCGTTTTGATGATGATGCTCCTTTTATACATCCAGATAGAAGAACGCTTTATTATAGTTCAAAAGGTCATAATAGTATGGGTGGGTATGATATTTTTTATACATACTTAGCTGATGAAGGTTGGGATAAGCCTGAGAATGTTGGTTATCCTATTAATACAATTGATGATGATAGGTATTATGTATTGTCGGCAGATGCGAAAACAGGTTACTATTCTACTGCAGGTAGAAGTGAGAATGGGACGCATGATATTTATACAGTTTCTCCAGGTCATTTTGGGAAAAGACCAATTTTGGCATTGATTGTTGGGGTTACTCAGGCTGACGATGAGTTGGTTGAGGCCGATATAACTGTTACAAATGACGAGACTGGAGAGTTGGCAGGAGAGTTTAAGTCTAACTCTAATACAGGTAAATATATGTTAGCGTTAACTCCTGGTAATAAGTATAAGATTGCTATTGAGGTAGAGGGTTATGATACAAAAATTGACTATATAGATGTAGAATCTTTAGCAACTTATGTTGAGGTGGAGCATGATTTTAATGTTTATTCTAAAGAAAATGTTGTTGGTATTTCTGACAATCTTGATCCGCTTCAGGGTAAAATTGATAATCAAATAGAGCAGTATCGTAAAGAAAACACAAAAGAAGGTTATGAGGCAATGATTTATGATAAGGTTTTAAATGAAAGAGGTAGCGAAAAAGCTGCAGGTGTTCAATATTTTGTTGATGCTAATTGTGTAGATTCAGTTAATACGGACCCTTCTATTTTAGCTAAAATTACTACTTTAAACTATCCTGATGGAACATCTAAAAACATTGTAGGGCCATATGAAACTTTGCTGGGGTCTGAAATTGCTAAACAGAAGATGGTGCTAAAAGATTCTACTTGTAATATTCCAGAGGTTAAGATTGATGATAATGGGGTGGAAAAGTCATTCAAGCAGTATTATGGAGAAGAATTTACTAAAACAGGATTCGATGAGGATATACATAAAAAGTTAACTAACAAAGATACAGCAACTGTAGAGGTAGGAAATAAGAAAGCAATTGATTTAACGGATATAAAAGATGTTGATCTTGAAAATAAAAAATTGAAGGATGCTGCAGCTAAAACAATTACAGGCTTGAAATTTAAAGTTGAGATAGGTGCTGTAAAAGATACTAGTGAATTTAAATTACAATATTTAGAGAAGTATGGTAAGATTACCGCAAAAACTTACCCTGATGGATTGACAAGATATACGTTCGGACCTTTTGAAACGCTTGATGAGGCTGAGGCATTTAAGAAAATGTTGGCTGAAAAAGAAGCTGATCAAAAAGATGCTTTTGTAACTGTTTTTGTTTTTGGACAACGAAAGACAGTTGAAGAGTTTAAAGAAGAAAAACCTGTTAAAGGGCCGTGTGAAATGGAAAATGTAGTTGATTTTTCTTGGTTTGTCGGAAAAGATCTGAACGATAAAAAAGTTTATGCTAAAATGATTGGTATGGCTAAAAATATTTGTGCTGAAGGTTTAGAGTTTAAGGTGCAAATTGCAGCATATAAGTTTCCTAAAAACTATAAGTGGGATCATTTGAAGCAGTATGGGGATCCACTTGTGTTGAATTATCCTGATAATATTACTCGTTTTACTCAGGGGCAATACACAACAATTGGTGATGCTGAGGTCTTAAGGCAGAAGATTATTAAATCAGGGCAGAAAGATGCTTGGATAACACCATTCTATAATGGAAAAAGAATACTCTTGGAAGACTTGTTTAAAGTCAATTTTTATGGCAAGAGCATAAACTAGAAAAGGGTCGCCTTCGGGCGGCCTTTTTTGTTGTGAAAAGTTTTTTTAGAAACTGATTTTTTTCGGTTGGTATAAAATTTGATAAATTTGTTTCAAAATAAAATAAGGTATATGAAAAATAGAATGTTTATTGCGTTTTCATTAATTGCAACGGTAAGTTTTGCTCAAACTAACTTGGTTCCAAACCCAACGTTTGAGATATTGGGAAAAAAAGTTAAGTTCTTAAATTCAATTAAAGAAGCTACTCCATGGGTTTCTCCTACGTTGGCTGTTGCTGATTTGTATAATCCAAAATCTAAAAACCCTTTTATTTCTATTCCTAAAAATGATTATGGTGAAGAAAAGCCAATGGAAGGTTCTACTTATGTAGGAATCTATGCTTATAGCTATAAGAATAAGGATCCGAGAACATATTTGCAGGTTAAATTGACTGAGAAAATGAAGGCAGGAGAAGAATATTGCGTAAAATATCATGTGAGTTTGGCTGATTTGTCAAAATATGCAACGAACCATTTGGCTGCAGCACTTACTGAGAAAGCTATTACTGCTAATAATTCAGATATTTTAAAATTTGATGACGATAATATTATTGAAAGTACGCGTTTAACAATTTATGATAAGCAGTTCTATTGGACTCCAATATGTGGGGTTTATAAAGCGAAGGGTGGTGAAGAGTATTTGACTCTTGGTAATTTTACTGAAGACGAGAAATTAAAAACATTAAAAGTGAAAAGACCTAGAGGATTTAATAAGCCTCAAAAATATACGGCATATTATTATGTGGATAACGTTTCTGTTACTCCTGTGGCGGAAGCTAAGAAATGTAATTGCGATGTAATAGAGGGTATGGAGAACGCTGAAGTTGTTAAATCTGGATTTGGAAGTGAAAATAAAGAAAGCGCAACAACGGTTAAAATTGTTAACTCTGATGGTTCTTCAGCAACAAGTGGAGGGGCTTCAGCTTCTTCGGTGAGTGGAGATAAAGTTGATGGCATGAATATTATGTTTGGTGCAAAGCAATTTTCGGTTTCAGAATCAGCAGAAAAGCTGGATAAGGTTGCTGCTTATTTGAAAGAGAACATAGATGAGAAAGTTGTCGTTTCCGGTTATATTGATGTGTCAGAAAAAAGTGTTGATAAGCTGGCGGGGAAAAGAGTTGGGGCTGTTTATAAATATCTAATATCTAAAGGTGTTAAGAAGGAGCGTGTTACTCGAAAAATTGTTGGTGTAAGTTCTGAGAAAGATAAGTTGAAGAATATGAGAGTAGAAATTAAGGTTGTAGCTATTTAAAAAGCGTAAAATTTATAATGTGTCCCGCAAGATTTGGTTCTTGCGGGATTTTTTATTTAAAAACATTCATTATTACTGTCTGTTTTAGGGTGTTGATAAATAAAAAGTGATTTATTTTTGATTACCCCCCTAATTTGAGATACATTTGCCGTAAATTTTATATTTATCTTAATAAAAACTATAAAAATGTCATCATTTAGATTTAAAGCCTTAGAAGATGTTCTTGAAAGAAAGCCAAAACATGTTGAATTTCCTTCTGATAGAGCGTCAAATTATTATGCAACAAATGTTTTTACTGAAGAAACAATGCAGGAGTATCTTCCTAAGGAAGCATATAAAAGTGTGATGAGTTCTATTAATAAAGGTACTCGTCTGGATAGAGGGATGGCAAATCAAGTTGCTTCATCAATGAAAGATTGGGCTTTAACCAAAGGAGCTTCGCATTACACGCACTGGTTTCAACCTTTAACTGGTGCTACTGCTGAAAAGCATGATTCGTTTTTTACTCCGGTAACAGGTGGTAGAGCTATAGAACGATTTGATGGTGATAATTTAGTTCAACAAGAACCTGATGCTTCTAGTTTTCCTAACGGAGGAATTAGGAATACGTTTGAAGCAAGAGGTTATACTGCCTGGGATCCTACATCTCCAGCTTTTGTAAT
>JAQXDJ010000079.1 GCA_029251425.1 Vicingaceae bacterium | reverse complement strand
TATCTTATGTAATTTTAGTTTCAAAATTATTTAATCAAGAACAGCCAAGTCAATTGTTGTTTTCCTATTTAAAAAATGATGTTTGTATTGGTTACGGAGGTTTAGTTCATATTAACTGGATTGATAAAAATGCTGAAATTTCATTTATAATGAATACTGAATTAGAAAAAGAACATTTTGAATTTCATTGGACTACTTATTTGGAATTAATAGAAGAACTTGCTTTTTTTGAATTAAAATTACATAAGATATATACTTATGCTTTTGATATCAGACCACATCTTTATTCTGCAATCGAAAAATCAGGGTTTGTTAAAGAAGCAATATTAAAAGATCATTGCTTGTTTGAGGGTGAGTTTAAAGATGTAGTTTTCCATTCTAAAATTAATAGCAATTAAAATTGAGTAATAAGTTAGAAATACGAAAGGCATTATCCTCTGATGTGGATTTACTATTCAATTGGACAAATGATGATTTGGTAAGAAAGCACTCATTTTCTTCTGAATTAATTCCATACGAATCTCATTGCAAGTGGTATCAGAAAAAAATTAAAGATGAAAATAGTATGTTCTTTATTGTTGAAGAAGATAAAACTCCTGCTGGATTAGTTCGTTTTGATATAGAAAATGGGGCTGCAACAATAGGAGTTTCAATTGATAAAGGGTTTCGAGGAAAAGGATTAGGAGGTCAGATTATTGCTTTAGGCGTTCAATCTTATTTCAGCGAAAAGGAATTGCCTATTTTAGCTTCTATTAAAAATGAGAATGTAGCATCTATAAAATCGTTTAAAAAAGCAGGATTTTCTTTTTTTAAAGATGATGTTATAAACGGAGTAGAGAGTGTAGTTTATCAATTAAAAAAGAATGATGAATAATTATTTATCTAAAAATAACAACTGTTTCATTATTGCTGAACTTTCGGCAAATCATGGAGGAGATATAGAAATAGCTAAGGAAACGGTTCGCGCTGCAAAAAGAGCTGGCGCGGATGCAATAAAATTGCAAACCTATACAGCAGATACAATTACTTTAGATGTTAAATCTAAAGACTTTGAAATAACACAAGGTACACACTGGGATGGACAATATTTATACGATCTGTATAAAGAAGCCTCATTGCCATGGGCTTGGCATAAAGAACTATATGAACTTGCAGCAGCAGAAGGTCTAGTTTGCTTTTCATCACCATTTGATAAAACTGCTGTTGATTTTTTAGAAGACTTGGGGAATCCAATTTATAAGGTCGCTTCTTTTGAAATTACCGATATTCCATTAATTGAATATATAGCATCTAAAGGAAAGCCGGTTATTATATCAACTGGTATTGCTGATATTGTTGATGTTGAATTAGCAATTGAAACGTGTAAAAAAGTTGGTAATGATCAAATTACAATATTAAAATGTACGTCAGCATATCCTGCGCTTGCCGAGGATGCAAACCTTATTACTATTCCAGATATTATTGAACGTTTTAAGGTTGATTCAGGTTTGTCCGATCATACTTTAGGAATAGAGGCTCCTGTTGTTGCAGTTGTTTTAGGCGCTAAAGTAATTGAAAAGCACTTCATTTTAAACAAAGATATTGGAGGGCCAGATGCTCATTTTTCATTAGATGAAACGGAATTTTCTGAAATGGTAAAAGCCGTTCGAAAAGCTGAACAGATGATGGGGGTGGTAGATTATGAAATGACAGAAAAGAAAAAAAGGAGTAGAGAATTTTCACGATCATTATATATTGCGGAAGATGTAAAAAAAGGAGATATTATAACAATAGAAAACGTACGGTCTGTTCGTCCAGGATATGGAATGCATCCTAAATATTTAAAAGATATTTTAGGGAAAACATTTTCTGCTAACTTTTTAAAAGGAGCACAAATGAACA
>JAQXDJ010000045.1 GCA_029251425.1 Vicingaceae bacterium | reverse complement strand
GTATTCATTTTAACAAAATAGGTTGCATAACTTTTAGAACGAAATCTATTAAAGAATAGTATCCTCATTAAATTTGGTAAGGATTAAATTGATAACATCAAAAACAAATCGATGAGAGTACATTTTATAGCAATAGGAGGAAGTGCAATGCACAATTTAGCAATCGCTTTACATAAAAAAGGTTTTAATGTTACGGGATCTGATGATGAAATATTTGAACCGAGTAAGAGTAGGATTGCAAAACATGGTTTGTTACCGGATAAATTTGGTTGGGATGAAACGAGAATTACAGCTGAATTAGATGCTGTAATTTTAGGAATGCATGCTCGTATTGATAACCCTGAGTTGATAAAGGCTCAAGAGTTAGGAGTAAAAGTGTACTCTTATCCTGAATATATCTACGAGCAATCAAAAGATAAAATTAGAGTTGTAATAGGAGGGAGTCATGGTAAAACATCTATTACCTCTATGGTGTTACATGTTTTAGGAAAGTGTAATAAAAAATTTGATTACATGGTTGGAGCTCAATTAGAAGGGTTTGACACTATGGTGCAATTGACCGATGCAAAGATTATTATTTTAGAAGGTGATGAGTATCTTTCTTCTCCGATTGATAGAAGACCAAAGTTTCATTTATATCATCCAAACATTGCTTTAATAAGTGGTATTGCTTGGGATCATATAAATGTTTTTCCAACTTTTGAGAATTATGTTTCGCAGTTTTCTGAGTTTATTAAGATGATTGAAAAAGACGGAAAGTTGATTTATTGTAAAGCTGACCCTGAAGTGAATATGATTGCACTAACAACTTCTAATCCTGATATTGATAGAATAGGCTATCAAACACCAGAAAATGTTATTAATAATGGTGTGACTTCTATTTTGGTTGAAGGAAATGAAATACCACTAGAGATATTTGGGGATCATAATCTTCAAAACTTAAATGGAGCACGTTTAATTTGTAATGAATTAAAGATTAACGATAATCAGTTTTATGAAGCCATTCAAGATTTTAAGGGGGCTTCAAAGCGATTAGAACTAATTGCTAAAAATGATAGTACGGCTATTTATAAAGATTTTGCGCATTCACCATCGAAACTAAAAGCAACTACACAAGCAGTTAAAAAACAATACCCTGATAGAAAATTAATTGCGTGTATGGAATTACACACGTTTAGTAGTTTAAATAAGGAGTTTTTACAAGAGTATAAAGATAGTATGAGTACTGCTGATGAGGCTTATGTATATTACAGTAATCATACTATAGAACATAAAAAACTAGCGGCAATTACTCCAGAGGAAGTGAAAGCTGCTTTTGGCTCAGAAAACGTAACTATTTATAACGATTCTGATGAATTGTTTACAATGTTACAAGTCAAAGAATGGGATAAAAGTGTATTGCTTTTAATGAGCTCAGGTAACTTTGATGGAAAAAACTTAAACCAGTTTGGAGAAAGGTTAATTAAATAAGAATCAAGAAAGTTGTTAAATAAAAAAAGTCCTCAAGACTATATTTTGAGGGCTTTTTTTATTTTAATTAGACAAGTTTTATTTTTTAAATCCTGGAAACTTCTTCATTAGCATGGCAAATACTCCTGAGTGGAAAAGGCCTAAAAAAACCAATCCAAATAAGGTGTAGGATGTTTGAGATAGAGGAGAATAAATGGTGTCAGCTATAACAATATTATTGATTGTTTCTGTTTTTGTTTTTTCTATACCATTATTCGTAATGGCTTGTTTTATTTTAGGGTTTTCTGCTATTGTATTCATAGCTTCAGCAATAAAATATTTTTCTATTGAACTTACTTTGTTCTGAAATTCTATGGGCATTGATTTTACTGTAGCATTTAGTCCATTCTTGATGGTAGTTTCTTTAATACTTTTTTTATAGACTTCAATTTGGGCATCTTTTTTTATTGAAAGAAATTCAGGATCGATACTGTTGTAATAAACATAAGTGATAAGTCCAACTAGTATGGCAAAAAATGAAGCTGTTCTGGCTCCAGTCTTAAAATCTTGTCCAAAAGTTGTTGGACCATCATACATCACTTTATTGCTTCTCATCCCAAAGAAAATCGCACATAAAATAATTAACATATAGGCATAAATAATGTATTGAGAACTATCGTGTTGAATTCCCAAAAACATTAAAGTTAGCTTTGCTATTAGTGCTATTAATGCAAATATTACCGCTACTTGAAAAGGATTTTTAAACATCTTGTATGTGATTCTATAAAAATAAAGGATGCTGAATTAACAGCATCCTTTATAAGTGTTATAATAAATTTAGTTTCCTGCTTTCATAGAAATTAAGAACTCTTCATTACTTCTTGTCTGGCTAATTCTTCCTTTAATGAACTCCATAGCTTCAACAGGGTTCATGTCAGCAATATGATGTCTTAAAATGTGCATCAATTGAGTAACATCTTTACCAAGTAATAAGTCATCTCTACGAGTACTAGAAGAAACAATGTCAATAGCAGGGAAAATACGTTTGTTAGAAATTTTTCTATCCAGTTGTAAT
>JAQXDJ010000040.1 GCA_029251425.1 Vicingaceae bacterium | reverse complement strand
TGGTGAAGACACATCTATGGTACCAATTTCTTCACTAATGTTTGTGCCAATGTTTTTATTGCAAAAATCAGCTAAATTTGGAAGAGCGGTAGGATTTGCATACCAATCACCACCACCATTGTATTTTAATAGCGCAATTTGGTAGCTAGTGTTTTGGCTAAAACCAAAAGAGCTAACAAATAATAATATGACAATAATATATTTATTCATTCAATAAATTAAAAGTAGTACAAGCAACAACTCCAGCAGTTTCTGTTCTTAAACGGCTTGTGCCAAAAGTTATTGGTTCAAATCCGTTTTCAATCGCCAATTTAACTTCATCAGTACTAAAATCACCTTCAGGTCCAATCAAAACTAAACAATTATCTCCTTTAGTATAAAGGTCTTTATAGTGAGATTGATTTTCAGAATAACAGTGCGCAATGTATTTTTTGCCATCAAAAGGTTGAATGATAAAATTCTTAAAAGTTGTGAATTCAGAAATAATTGGGAGTGATGCTTTTAAGGATTGTTTCATTGCCGAAACAGCTGTTTTTACAAAGCGCTCTTCTTTAATTTTTTTTCGTTCAGAATGTTTACACAAAATAGGAGAGATTTGATTAATTCCAATCTCTGTACATTTTTCAATAAACCATTCTGTTCTGTCATTGTTCTTAGTTGGTGCTATTGCAATGTGAAGTTGAGGTTTGTTGTTGTTCTCTTTTTTTACTTCAGTTATTTTAACTTCACATTTTTTAGGGCTATCATTTGTGATGGTTGCATCAAAAAAACTTCCAATTCCATTAACCAGTGTTAATACATCACCTTGTTTTAAACGTAATACTCTTATAGCGTGCTTCGATTCACTTTCACTTAAAGTGTAAGTATTCTCATTAACTAATTCTGGTGTGTAAAATATATTCATAACTCAGATACACAAAAATAGAAATAAAAAAAGGAGTTGAACATCAACTCCTTTTATAACCGCTATTTTATATTATAGATGAGATGACTCTTCATCATCAACTTTCTTATTTCTTTGTTGGTTCATTGCTATTCCAAGTGCGTCACCAATTGCGATTCCTAAACTTATCCATAATGCTAAGTTATCTGTTGATACTCCGATGGCTGTTCCAATTCCAACTCCAATTGCGATTCCCGCACCCATTTTACTTTCTTTTTTCATACTCATAAATTTTAATGCACTTCAATATCAAAAGGCATCTTTGCCATTACACCTCTGTATTTTGCAATAGATTCCATTTTTTGGTAGTACTTATAGTTGTCTCCCAATTTGACTTTTATAAACCTTGTTTCCATGTTGCCAGATAATTCTTCAATAAATTGTTCAACAGGATCTTTTCTTTTTGGATAGTTTTCTACTTCAAAATTTTCCAATTTTGCCATTTTTTGAGCAATGTTAATAGCATCATTAATTCCACCAATCTCATCTACTAACCCTATTTCTAACGCATCGTTTCCAACCCAAACTCGTCCTTGTCCAATAGAGTCAATTTGTTCTTTAGTCATCCCTCTACCTGCTGCAACTTTGGTAATAAAGTCATCATAAATTTTTTCTACACCTATTTGAATAATATCTTTTTCCTCTCCTGTTAAAGGTTTGAAAACTCCCATCATATCAGCATGATCATTTGTTTTAGCACCATCAAAAGTAATTCCCATTTTGTTGTTAAAGAAGCCTTCCATATTTGGTATCACTCCAAAAACACCAATAGAACCAGTAATTGTTTTTTCACTAGCAACAATTTTATCAGCAGCACAAGCAATATAGTAACCACCAGAAGCAGCTACATCTCCCATTGATACAATAAATGGTTTTGCTTTTTTAGCTAAAGTAGTTTCTCTCCACATAACATCAGAAGCTAAAGCACTTCCCCCTCCAGAGTTAACTCTTAAAACGATAGCTTTTACATCATCATCTAATCGTGCTTCTCTAATTGCTTTAGAAATTGTTTCGGAACCCATTTCACCTTTGTTACCTGTCCCACTTACAATATTTCCGCTAGCATAGATTACAGCAATTTTATTGGCAGACTTTGTTGCCTTTTTTCCTTTTATTTTAGCTTTAGCATATTTACCTAAACCAACAGTAACAATATCTCCATTTTCTTCTAGGTTTAATTTTTTCCTAAGCTCAGCCAATAAAATTGCTG
>JAQXDJ010000451.1 GCA_029251425.1 Vicingaceae bacterium | reverse complement strand
AGTTGAGTATATATTAGCAACATAGTCTTTCATTTTTTCTCCTGTTTGAGCTTCTATTATTTTCATCATAAAATAATAACCTAAATCGCTGTACTTATATTTCTTTTGTTTGATTGGACCTTTTAGTATTCTTTGATAAATAATGTCAGGATAAAACTTGCTTATGTAAATATCTTGAGCAACTCTATATGGATAATAAGTATTTGAATCTTTACAATAAATAATCTGATCTAACTCTTTATTCCTTATTGTTTTAATATAAAATGGAACCCACGCTTGCAAACCTGATTGATGTGCTAATATTTCTCTCAAACCTAAATCACCATATAAGGATGTATCAGGAATTAAAGCACTTAAGTAATCACTTAATTGAGCATCTAAGCTAAATTTCCCTTCATCCTGTAAACGCATCAAAGAAAGTAAGGAAGCACTAATTTTTGTTATTGATGCTATATCATAAATATCAGAATTCAACACTTTCCTTTTATTTGCATAAGTATGACTTCCAAATGATTTATTGTAAATTACCTTTCCTTTTTTAGCTACCAATACTTGACAACCAGGGTAAGCCCCTTCTGCTATCCCTGCTTTTGCAATAGAATCAATTGGTGCTAAATCATTCAATTGAATACCAACCTCTTCTGGCACTGTATATTTTAGCCTATTTATTGGTTTAACAACCAAACCAGTCCCTTCTTTTATCGTTTTTGATACACTTACAGGAATTTTACCGTTTGCTCCAATTGCTCCAAAAATAAGTTGTGCTGCTCCCCAATTGGCATAACGACTATCTTGATAAGCCATGATTAGTCCTGTTGTTTTTTCTACCTCACTAAAGCCTATTAAGCTGTAAGGATTGGCGAAAACAGTTAAAATAACTTTATTTTTTTCTGATAATTTTGCTACTATTGCTTTTGTAGCAGCACTTATTTTATAGCTTTTCCAAGGGTTCTTATTTGATTTATGAATACCAACTATAATTGTGTTGTAAGTCCTTAAAGTATCTACCAGTTTAGCACTATTCTTAGCATCTAACTTTACGGCATTAAAGTGATCTACTTGATTATACAGCGATAATCTACCCTGAAAATCATTTACAACTCCCTCTCCAATTATCAAAGAAGCTATTTTAAGCGTATCTAAACGTTTTAACGGTAAAATATCTCTCTCATTTCTTAAAACTGTTAACGAAGCTTCTGAAAGCTTTCTATTCAACAACTCGTATTCACGTGCATTTAAATCTTCTATTAAATTATCTTTATGAACTTTGTGGTAATCATTCAATCCTTCCCATTCCTTAGCTTTCAATATCTTTAAACAACGCTTATCTACTTCTTCTCTTGTGGTTTCTCCTCGTTCAATCGCTTTATTAATTTCAGATACTCCTCTAGCAACATTCCCAGAAAACAGTAACACATCGTTACCTGCTAATAAAGCTTTTACATCTACAATGCCTGGCTCAAACAAAGAACTCACGCCCTTCATATTTAAAGCATCTGTAAAAATCAATCCTTTAAACCCTAATGAATCTTGTAGTAAATCTGTCACCACATTTTTAGATAAAGTAGTTGCCATGTTATCTTCACCAGCATAAGCAGGTATATCTAAATGAGCTACCATCATACTTGTTAAACCGCTATTAATTAATTTATAAAACGGATATAACTCAACAGAATCCATTCTTGCTTTGCTATGATTAATTATCGGTAATGCTTTATGTGAATCTTTATCTGTATCTCCATGACCTGGAAAATGCTTTGCATTCGCCATTACATTTACTGACTGCATCCCTTTCATATAAGCTATTCCTTTATTAGCAACATTTTCTTTATTCTCACCAAAAGAACGTGCATTTATAATGGGGTTCTTAGGATTAACGTTAATATCTACAACAGGTGCAAAATTAACATGAATTCCTAAACGCTTGCATTGCTCTCCAATATCAACACCCATTTCATAAATCAACTGCTCATCCTGTATTGCTCCCAAAGTCATTTGCCAAGGGTATTTAACTACACTATCTAAACGCATAGCCAATCCCCACTCTCCATCAATAGAAACCATTAACGGTACTTTAGATTTTTCTTGGTAACGATTAATTAATTCCGCTTGTCTTAACGGTCCGCCTTGCATAAAAATTAAACCACCAATTTTATTATTGACAACTAAGTTCTCAATTCGCTTAACATGATCTTCACCCTTATTAGAATATGCAGCCACCATAAACAACTGAGCAATACGCTCATCTGGAGTTAATGTTTTAAAAACAGAATCTGCCCATGGAGTAGAACTTTCTAAAAATGGAGGAGTATCATCCATTAGCTCAAACTGGTTAATATTTATTTTTTTATTAAATGCACTTGTAACAACTAACATTGAAACAAGCAAAACTCCTATTGTAATTTTAATTTTCATTGGTTCAAATTTAATGTTAATAACAGCTAGCCAATTCAATAGCTAGAGGTCTTATTAACAATCGTTTTTTTATATCGAGAATTGTTAAAAACTATTCGTTAAAATATTCCTTTAATGCTCGTTTTATTTTTGAATAGCACTAATTTTGAAATCTTAACAAAACCACTAAAAACACAAAAAAAATGCCAACAATTGTTGAATTAGAAAATACAGCTTCACAGGTAAGAAGAGATATTGTAAGAATGGTAAACGGGGTAATGTCTGGACACCCTGGAGGATCTTTAGGCTGTGCTGATTATTTAGTAGCACTATACTTTGAAGTAATGAACCATAATGCTTCAGACTTTAACATGGACGGTACTAATGAAGACCTATTCTTTTTATCTAACGGACATATTTCTCCTGTTTTTTACAGCGTTTTAGCACGTTCAGGATATTTTAACGTTGCTGAATTAGCAACTTTCAGAAAATTAAACACACGCCTACAAGGACACCCAACTACTCATGAAGGACTGGAAGGGATTAGAATTGCAAGCGGATCTTTAGGACAAGGCTTATCTGTAGCAATTGGAGCTGCAGAAACAAAAAAATTAAACAACGATAAAGGAATCATTTTCACACTACATGGAGATGGCGAAATACAAGAAGGACAAATTTGGGAAGCAGCAATGTATGCAGCTCACAACAAAATTGACAACCTTATTTCTGTAATAGATTACAACCACAAACAAATTGACGGAGACATTAGCGATGTATTGAATTTAGGAGATATAAATGCAAAATGGCAAGCTTTTGGATGGGATGTGATGGAAATGAATGGAAACAACATGACAGAAGTTATAACAAAGCTTAACGAAGCAAAAACACACTTAGGCAAAGGAAAACCCGTTATGATTATAATGAAAACAGAAATGGGTCAAGGGGTTGACTACATGATGGGGACTCACAAATGGCATGGAAATGCTCCAAATGACGAACAACTTGCTGACGCGCTAAGTCAACTAGAAGAGACTTTAGGGGATTATTAAAATTGCCGTTAGCTTTTTTTGTGTTTGCCAACTGTTTACAACAACGTCTTAGCATTCACAAAAACAAAACAAACATGAAACAACTAACAAATCATATCAAAACGCTATTAGCCTCACTAATAATCATTAGTGCAACTAGCTCTTTTGCCCAAGTCAAACAAAAAACAAGAATCCTTTTTGTACTAGACGCATCACAAAGTATGCTTGGCCAGTGGGACGGACAGCAGAAAATGAGAATTGCCTCTCGATTACTGAGCAATGTTATGGACAGTCTAAAACCAGTAGACAATTTAGAAGTTGGACTAAGAGTTTACGGACATCAATTTTCTGTAGCAGCAGGAGAGAGAAGCTGTGAAGACACTAAGCTTGAAGTTCCTTTTGGGTCAAATGGCTTCGACAAGATAAAAGAAACACTAGGAAACCTTTACCCGAAAGGAACAACCCCTATCGCCTATTCCCTAGAACAAACAAAAAACGATTTCCCACCTTGCAGCAATTGCAGAAACATTATCATCTTAATTACGGATGGTATTGAAGAATGTGATGGTGACCCTTGCGCAGTTGCAAGAGCTCTTCAAAAAAATGGTGTAACACTTAAACCCTTTGTTATTGGCATGGGACTAGATGTAGAAATTATTGATGCCTTTAAATGTATTGGTACTTTTTACGAAACAAAAGATGAAGCCTCTTTTAAAAATGTTTTAAGCGTAGTTATTTCTCAAGCTATGAACAATACAACTGTTCAGGTAAATTTAATAGACGCTAACGGGTTCCCTAGCGAAACCGATGTAAACATGACTTTTTACGACAATCACTCAAAAGCAATAAAATACAACTTTATACACACCATTAACTACAGAGGAAACCCAGACACTATTCCATTAGACCCTGTTTTAAAATACGACATAACTGCACACACACTTCCAGCAGTTAGTAAAGAAGGAATTGTTATACAACCTGGAAAGCACAACATTATCGCATTAGATGCGCCCCAAGGTTTTTTAGATTTAAAAATGAACGGAATGAACGAATACAGCGATCTAAAATGTATTGTTCGCAAGAAAGGAGAAATGAAAACATTATATGTTCAAAATTTTGAAGAGACAACAAAATATATTACTGGTAATTATGACCTTGAAATCTTAACACTCCCAAGAATGTATGTAACAGATGTAAATATTAAACAAAGTCATACCACCAAAGTTTTTATACCGGAACCAGGAATTGCAACAATTAGCGCTCCGAGCAGAGGAGTTACCAGTATTTTTTTAGAAAGGGACAATAAATTAGAATGGATTTACAATGTTTCTCCAAACACAGACAGAGAAACCGTAATTCTTCAACCCGGAAACTACAGGGTAGTCTATAGAGGAATTAATGTTAAACAAGTCATTTACACAACAGAAAAAAGATTTAAAGTAAACTCAGGAGCATCAACACAAGTCAAACTGTAAAACTGCTTCGAAAAATAAAATAAATGGAAAAATACCCTTACACAGAAAAGAAAGACACTCGTTCAGGTTTTGGAGATGGTTTAACCGAACTTGGTAGAGAAAATGAAAATGTAGTAGCTCTTTGTGCCGATTTAACGGGATCATTAAAGATGAACGATTTTGAAAATGAGAACCCAGATCGTTTTTTTCAAGTAGGTATTGCTGAAGCCAACATGATTGGTATTGCTGCAGGTATGACAATTGGCGGTAAAATACCTTTCACAGGAACGTTTGCTAATTTTTCTACAAGTAGAGTTTATGATCAAATAAGACAATCGGTAGCCTACTCTGGTAAGAACGTAAAGATTTGTGCTTCGCATGCTGGATTAACTTTAGGTGAAGATGGCGCTACACACCAAGTTTTAGAAGATATTGGGATGATGAAAATGCTACCAGGAATGACAGTAATCAATCCTTGCGACTACAACCAAACAAAAGCAGCTACTAAAGCTATTGCAGACCACAACGGACCAGTTTACTTACGTTTTGGAAGACCAAAAGTACCAGTATTCATGAATAAAGAATTTGTTATTGGAGAAGCAATTATGCTAAATGAAGGAACTGACGTAACTATATTTGCTACAGGACATTTGGTATGGGAAGCCATCCAAGCAGGAGAACAATTAGAAGCAAAAGGTATTAGTGCTGAAATAATAAATATTCACACGATTAAACCTTTGGATGCAAAAGCAGTCTTAGAATCAGCAAACAAAACAAAATGTGTTGTAACTGCTGAGGAACATATGAGAAATGGAGGTTTGGGAGATAGTATTGCACAAGTAATTAGCGCAAACAACCCAATGCCGATTGAATATGTTGCTGTAAATGATAGTTTTGGAGAAAGTGGAACTCCAGATCAATTAATGGAAAAATATGGTTTAAATGCCGAAGCAATTGTTGCTGCTGCCGAAAAAGCGGTAGCACGTAAAGCTTAATTGAACCAATAAAACAATATTAAAAAGTCCACTAGCCTACGTTAGTGGACTTTTTTTATGCAATAAATGGAACATTATTCTGACGATAAATTACTAGATATGTTTAAGGACGAAAAGTCCCAAAGCTACGCCTACAACCTTATTGTTAGAAAATATCAAGAAAGACTCTACTGGCACATTAGAAGAATGGTAATTGTACACGAAGATACTGATGATGTATTACAAAACACGCTAGTAAAAGCCTGGAAAGGATTAAGTAAATTTAAAGCCGAATCTAAACTATACACTTGGCTTTATAGAATTGCGAGTAACGAAGCCATTACTTTCTTAAATAAGAAAAAGAAACGCTTCTTCATCCCAATTAATGATGTAGAACACGAACTAACACAAAACTTAGAGGCTGACGAAAGCTACAATGGTGATGAAATACAATTAAAACTGCAAAAAGCCATATTAACACTACCAGAGAAGCAACGCTTAGTGTTTAATATGAAATATTATGACGAAATGAAGTACAACGAAATGGCAGAGATTTTAGAAACTTCAGTTGGAGCACTAAAAGCTTCTTACCATCATGCAGTAAAAAAAATAGAAAAATATTTAACAACAGATTAAACCTTTTTAGAAATTTAAAGTCTTAGAAATAACGTGAAAAACGAAAATAACATATCAGATAATTTAGAAAATGAAGCTCCATCTCTTTCAAAACTAAAGAAAGAGAACCATTTTTCTACCCCCGAAAACTACTTCAAAGTCTTACCTGAAGTAATCAACAATAAAATTCTGGAAAACAAATCTATACAGTTAAATTTTGACAAATTGTCATGGCGTGTTTTAACACCTTTAACAGCTGTTATTATCATTTTTACAGCCATTACAAACCTTAACACTACCAAAGAAGAAGACATACTCACCTACGATCAATTTAGCGAGTACATCATCTTACAAGAAGACATAGAAATTGAGGATGAATTAGTTTACGAAGCCTATGCAGAGATACTAGAAAGTGAGGGAAATTTAGAAACAGAAGATGAGGCATACATCAATTACCTAATAGAAAACGATATCGATATCAATTCAATTATAGAAGAGCTTTAGCTCACCGTTATTAATTAAATTTACAATTATGAAAAAGATAAATACACTACCACTACTAATTGTTGCAGTTTTACTAAGCACAATAGCTTTTGGGCAAAAACATCCTCAAAAAGGGAAAAGACCTACAAAGGAAAAGATAAAAGCAATGAAAATTAGCTACATCACTTCTCAACTTGATTTAACATCAGCAGAAGCACAGCAGTTTTGGCCAATTTACAATGAGTTTGAGACTAAAATGGAGGAATTCCATAAAGCACGAAGAGCAGATCGAAAAAAGCACAAAACAGAAGCTGAGCTTAGCGACAAAGAATTAGAAAAACTAGTAGATAACCACCTAACAATGGAACAACAAGAGTTAGACACTAAAAAAGCTTACCACACAAAGTTTAAAAAGTTACTACCCATACAAAAGGTAGCTAAACTCTACAAAGCAGAACACAGCTTTAAAAAAGATCTCCTAAGGAAGATGAGAGTAAAAAAAGGCGGACCGAACGAATTAAACATTCCACCCCCACCCCCTCCAGGACATTAAAACAATTAAAAAAGCCTGAATTGATGAAAGTCAGGCTTTTTTTGTTTATAGATTTCTGCCATATGGATTGTTTGTGGTAAATTGCAACTTAAACTATAAGCTGAATAAATGTAATGTCACACTTATTCAGTTGTTAGCATTCATAACACAATGAAAATTTTATTGACTTTCTTTTTTTGTCTGACTCTTAGCCAATCCTATTCTCAAAATGATAGCTCATATATAAGTCTATTTGGAAGTGAAGCTTTCGAAGCTATAAATACATTAGGGTCAAAATTATCTGACCCTTGGGAAATTTCAACTGACACTATGATATATCCTGAAGGGCTAAATCTTCCCGTAATTGATTTAAGTTGTTATAATCGTAAAACCGAAGATAATGAAGGAAATACAGGTGTATCTATTATATTTATTGAAAAAAAACATGAAAAAAG
>JAQXDJ010000419.1 GCA_029251425.1 Vicingaceae bacterium | reverse complement strand
AGTCCTATTAATCATTTTAGTAATAGTTGGCTCAATCATCCTTTCTCGAATCATTAAATGGCTCATTGATAAATCTTTTGAAAAAGGAGATGAGCTAGATGCCACTCGATTTAAGTTTTTTAAAAATGCATCTTCTCTAATTATTTGGACTGTTGCAATTGCAATAATTATCTATACCATACCTAAATTTAGGAGTGTAGCAATAACTTTATTTGCTGGTGCTGGTATTTTTATGGCAATACTAGGCTTTGCTGCTCAACAAGCGTTTTCAAATATTATTAGTGGAATTTTTATTGTTATTTCAAAACCAGTTAGAGTAGGCGACATGGTAAAAGTTGGTTCTCAGAATTATGGAATTATAGAAGACATTACGTTAAGGCATACTGTTTTAAAAAGCTTTGAAAACAAACGGATCATTGTTCCAAATTCTTTAATGGGATCAGAAATTTTAATTAACGATAACATTAATGAAAAAGAAATTTGCAGGTTTATTGAAATCGGAATTAGTTATGATAGTGATGTTGATCTTGCCACAAAAATAATGCAAGAAGAAGCCTTAAAACATCCAAATTGTATTGACAAAAGAACTCCTCTAGAAAAAGAACAAGGTAAGCCACCTGTTAAGGTTAAACTAATGTCATTTGGTGAATACTCGGTAAATCTTAGAGCTTATGTTTGGATTGATGATCCTCTTGAAGTAATACAAGTTCATAGCGACATTAACAGAGGTATAAAAAAACGATTTGATGCCGAAAAGATTGAAATCCCTTTCCCTTACAGAACCATTGTTTATAAAAATGACTTAACCAATTCTGTTTCCAAATAGATAAAAAAGATGAAAACTTCAGTAGTTAGAAATTCACAAAAATCTGGTTTACCTCCTGGTGCACTAATCCATATTGGCAATAAAAAAACAGAACAAATCAAGCTTTCCAAGTTTACTTATAATGAAAATGATTTTGAAGAAATAGTATTTAAAAGCTCTAAAAACATAGAAACTTCTATCAATAACGATATTGTAACTTGGATTAACCTAGATGGAATTCATAACACAAAAGTGATAGAAAATATTGGTCAGTATTTTAATTTGCACGGACTTCTTCTTGAAGATATCTTGAATACCAACCACAGACCAAAAGCTGAATATTTTGAAGATCACATGATTTTTTCATTAAAAATGTTAGGGGTTAATGAAACCGGAGATAATATTATTTCTGAACAAGTAAGTATTGTTTTAGGTAAAAATTACCTCATCTCCTTTCAAGAACAAGAGGGTGATTTATTTGAACCTATAAGAGATCGTATTAGAACTAAAAAAGGAAAAATTAGATTGAAAAAATCTGACTACCTTTTTTATGCTTTAACTGATACCATTGTAGATAATTACTATTTGATTATCGAAAATTTTTCGGAAAGGGTTGAAAAACTAGAAGAAAAGGTTTTAACTTCTCCTGATGAAAATACTTTAAGAGAAATTCAAGAACTAAAAAAACAACTCTCTACTTTAAGAAAAGCAGTTTACCCTTTAAGAGAAGCAGTTTCAACTATTTTAAAAGACGAGGAAGATTTTTTCCACAATGATAACAGCATTTATCTTAGAGATGTTTATGATCATATTATTCATATTTTAGATTCGCTTGAATCTCAAAGAGATGTTGTTGCAGGTCTAAAAGATTTGTACATGTCTGAGCTAAGTAACAGAATGAATAGTACAATGAAGGTGCTAACTATTATTGCCACCATATTTATCCCCTTAACTTTTATTGCTGGTATTTATGGTATGAATTTCGATCACATGCCAGAACTACATTATAGATGGGGGTACCCGGCTATATGGGCATTAATGATTCTTATTACAATAGGAATGATTATCTATTTCAAAAAGAAAAAGTGGCTGTAATCTAATCCGTAATTCTTATAAAATAAATTTTACCTAAAATATATTGTTTTGATTTTTATATTATTTGCGGTTTATAATTTTTATTATATGTATTTTTTAAGCATAATTGTCTGAATTTATTTATATTTTCAAAATTACGAAACTTAATCAAACAACATTAAGTATCATTAATCAGAAGCTTCCCAAACTAGTTTGAAAACTGCTCGAAAGAGCAACATTACAACTAAATTCTTATTGAATTTTACAGGTAAAATATTCGTTAAACTTTTAAAACCTAGAAACCATGAAAACTATCTATACATACTCAACTATAATCGCAATAATCTTATTAAACCTTAACGTAAACGCTAAAAACTTAGCCATTCCTAAAGGAATTGTATATCAACTTACCATTAACAGTACAGACCTTTCTAACTCTCGAAAAGTAGTTAATGAGTACCCGTATTTAAGAAAAATAATGACTAAGAAATCTTTTCAATATCAATTTGGAAATTATAATTCATACGAAAACGTGAAAGAAATAAAATCCTCTTTAATAAACGCTGGCTGTAGTGATGTAAGCATCTTGGCTTATAACAACCACATTTTAATTCCGTTAGCTGAAGCTATAACAATAGAATACAAAACAGATTATTTAAGCAACAAAAAAGCTGGAAAAAAGGTAGCAAAAACAATCACAACTAAAGAAGTAAGTTATTTATTAGATGTAAAAAAATCTGGGCTAGAGCATTACTACTCATTAGCTATACCAGTTACTTCAATAGAAACTGTCGATTTAATTTTAGAAGAGATAGATGATGAACAAGTATTAGAAATAAGCATTGACGACAAACTATATTCTATTGGAAAATACGAATCGTTTGAAGAAGTGATTTCGGCACGTAAACAATTTATTGAAAGTAAAATATTTGACGTTTTTATAATGGCACAAATAACAGACAACAGATTAGAAGAAGACGACACTCAAAATTTAGCCTTAACAATTCAGTCGGTAGTTAACGAATTAGCCGCAAAGTAAAGTAGCTTATCTTTGTGTACTTTTGCCCAACAATGAGCGAAAGTACACGTAAGATAACAGATTGGCTTCCTACCACACAAAAAGAGATTGACCTAAGAGGATGGGATGAATTAGATGTAATTCTATTTAGTGGAGATGCCTATGTTGATCATCCATCTTTTGGTAGCGCAGTTATTGGTAGAATAATTGAAAGCATGGGCTTACGAATTGCAATTGTACCTCAACCCAACTGGAAAGATGATTTAAGAGATTTTAAAAAACTAGGAACCCCTCGACTATTCTTTGGTGTTACTGCTGGCTGCATGGATCCCATGATTAACCATTATACCGCCAATAAAAGATTAAGGTCTGATGATGCTTACACTCCTGGAGGACAAAAAGGGTTTCGTCCAGATTATGCCACAACAGTTTACTCCAACATCTTAAAAGATTTATTTCCAGATACCCCCATCGTAATTGGTGGAATTGAAGCATCATTAAGAAGAGTGACTCATTATGATTATTGGTCAGACCAACTTAAGCCTACAATTTTAGAAGACTCTAAAGCAGATTTATTAATTTACGGAATGGGTGAACAACCCTTACGCGAAATAGTTACTTTACTAGAAAAAGGAATTCCTTTTGATTCGCTAAAAACAATTAAACAAACTGCATTTTTACAAGAAAACAGTAGCGAACTTCCTAAAAATAAAAACTGGAAAGATTTAGAATTATCATCTCATGAAGCTTGTTTAAAGGATAAAAAAACTTTTGCCTCTAATTTTAAACATTTAGAACAAGAATCAAACAAACTTTATGCTGATCGATTAATTCAAAATATTGGTAACAGAAAACTAATTATCAACCCTCCATACCACACCATGACGGAAAAAGAGATTGATAATTCTTTTGATCTCCCATACACAAGGTTACCTCATCCAAAATACAAAAAAAGAGGACCAATTCCTGCTTTTGAAATGATTAAGTTTTCTGTTAATATGCACCGTGGATGTTTTGGTGGGTGTAGCTTTTGTACTATTTCTGCTCATCAAGGAAAGTTTATTGCTAGCCGATCAGAAAAATCGATATTAAAAGAAGTAGATCAGATTGCCAACATGGATGACTTTAAGGGTTACATAAGTGATTTGGGAGGACCTTCGGCTAATATGTACAAAATGAAAGGAAAAGTTCAATCCATTTGTGATAAGTGCCAAGCTCCCTCTTGTATTTCACCTGTTATCTGTAGCAATTTAGACACATCACACAAACCTTTAACAGAAATATATAAAGCTGCGGGAAGCCACCCAAAAGTTAAAAAAGCTTTTATTGGTAGCGGAATTAGATATGATATGCTGGTTCCTGAATTTAACAAAAATGCAGACCCAAAAGATTTAGAAGAATATACTGAACAGGTTATAAAGAATCATGTTTCAGGCCGACTAAAAGTTGCACCAGAACATACTTCTGACCCGGTTTTAAAACTGATGAGAAAACCCTCTTTTAAAAACTTCCACCTCTTTAAAAATACTTTTGATAGGATTAACAAAAAGTTTAACCTCAATCAAAAATTGATTCCATATTTCATTTCTAGTCACCCAGCATGCAAAATAGAAGATATGGCTAATCTGGCTGCCGAAACTAAAGATATGGGGTTTCAACTAGAGCAAGTAAATGATTTTACTCCAACTCCAATGACTGTGGCTACTATTATTTACTACTCGGGTTTCCATCCTTATACGTTGCAACCTGTTTTTACTCCAAAAACTAAACAAGACAAACAAGATCAAAGTCGTTTTTTCTTCTGGTACAAAAAAGAAAACCATGGTTGGATTCGTAATACGCTAACAAATGTTGGAAGGACAGATATTTTAAACAAATTATTACCTCAGAAAAAAAAGGCTGTTAGGAATCCAAAAAAAAGGCAACGTCACAACTAAGACAATTAAAAAGAAGCTATTTTACTTACTTTGTTCTATAATTAATACCTTAGAGCAACTCTAAAACAAGAACTATGTCAACAGAAACCAAGCTCTGGCACTTAGAAAATTTTAACCTATTCAATACTTTATCGGCTTACGAAAAAATTGAAATGAGCACTAAAGTAAAGCATTCTTTTGTTAAGAAGAATGAATACATCTACTTTCCAGAAGACCCTTCGGGCTCTATTTTTTTCTTAAAAAAGGGCAGAGTTAAAATTGGAACGTATTCAGATAGTGGCAAAGAAATTATAAAAGCCATACTTAACCCTGGTGAAGTTTTTGGAGAACTAAGTTTAATTGGTCAAGAAAAACGAAACGATTTTGCTGTTTCACTAGACAATGATCTTGTTGTATGTTCTTTAGGAATGAAAGACATGGAAAAGATGATCGAAAAAAACCCTTTAATTGGAATAAAGGTTACTAAACTGATTGGGTTTCGATTGCAAAAGATTGAAAGGCGTTTTGAATCTCTAGTTTTTAAAGATGCCAGAACACGTATTGTAGATTTTATTATTGAACTCGGACGAGAAAAAGGAAAAGAAATAGGAAAAGAAATTTTAGTAAAACATAACTTAACGCACATGGATATTGCAAATCTTACTGCAACTTCTCGCCAGACAGTTACTACTGTTTTAAACGAACTAAAAGAAAAAAATGCCATTCATCTTGAACGAAACAAGTTTTTAATTAGAGACATTAACACCTTAAATTAAAGGCTAATTAAAATGAATAACTACACACTATATGTAGATAATAATTGCAGTAGCTGCAAAAAAATCCAGCATTTTATTAGTGAGAATAACATTACTGTTAATACCGTTAATATTGATGAGGAAAGCTACGAACTTCCTTTTGCAATAATGATAATACCTGCCCTAGTAAAAGACAACAAACTTTTAGCTTATGGACCAGACATTACTCCTCTTTTAATAGAATCAGAACTTTAAAGAGAATCATTGTCTAACCGATGACAACTGAATTACTCCGTTTTTAGGAGTTTTGAAGTATGACTTTGATAGAAATATCTCAACAATTATTAAAAGCTTCTAAAAGTGCAAATAACATTACTTCGTTATTAAATCATTTAGAAAAAATTTCTATATCTCAACTAGAAATTGAGTTAAACACTGATGCTAAACGAAAGGCTTTTTGGATAAATATTTACAATGCTTTTGCAATTATTTATCTTAAACCTAATCCAAATATTATTTTAAAATCGATTAGTCGAAAAAGGTTTTTTAATACAAAGTACATTCAAATGGATGACTGTTTTTTTAGCTTAAATGATGTAGAGCATCAAATTTTAAGAAAGTCTAAACTTTGGTGGAGTAAAGGATATTTAAATCAACTGTTCGTTACAACCTGCTTCAAAAAATTGCGTGTAAATAAGTTTGATGCAAGAATACACTTTGCCTTAAATTGTGGAGGTTTAGGATGCCCCCCTATTCGGTTTTATGATGCTAAAACTATAAATGAACAACTAGACACAGCAACACAGGCTTTTTTATACTCTGAAACAAGCGTGAACGAAACTAAAAATGAAGTAAAAATATCAAGATTATTTAACTGGTATATTGGTGATTTTGGAGGAAGCAAAGGAATTATAACCTTCTTAAAAAGGTACAATATTGTTAACGAGAAAGAAAATCCTAAAATAATTTACAGCACCTATAATTGGGAACCCTGGATAAAGTAATTAATAATCATAAGCTGGACACAAATGCGGCTTCATTCCCCCTCCATTACCAACATCACCACCACCACATTGACTAAAACTTATCATTATTTCATGCCCATAATTCCCCATAAGATTGTTTAGCGGATAATCAAATGCGTAACCAATTTTTATTGCCCCCACTTTAAACCTAACCTGAGCAACAGCCGATTCGCCAACCCTATAACCAATTCCAAAAGTAGCTTTTTCTTGATATACCCAAGCAGTATTTAAATCTAAAGCTGGAGGACCTAAAACATTCATTTTTAATAAAAATGAAGGAAAGAATGTCCATTTACTAGAAAACAGTGTTTTATGCCCTGCACCAAAATAATATTGGTTCACTTGTTTTTGATCAATCCCTAAATTTATATTTTTAAAATACATCTGATTAACTGCAAAGCTCCAATAAACTCTATTGCTGTATAATAAAACTCCAGGCATAATATCAGGATAACGCAATACCGAACCTTCAGCGGCAGCTAAAACTGGATCAACACTGTTTTCATTTCCTGCTCCTGATGTGCTATATTGTTGCACTCCTGCAAAAACACCCATTCCTATCGTGTATTTTAAAGATAATTTTTTATGATAAGAATATGCTCCTTTAATTGCGGTTCTTTGAGTTAAATGAACTCCATCTTGCTCTAAATACAACCCAACAGCATGCTTGCCTTTAGTATTAAATTTTTTCCTGTTAATAGGAGCCTGTATGCTTGCGTAAGTGGTTCTTGGTGCCCCTTCAATTCCAACCCATTGCATTCTATGTCCAGCCCTAAGGTCAAGACATTTAACAGTTCCTGCAAACGCAGGGTTAACCCCAAAGTTATTAAATGTGTATTGAGAATATTGAACAGATTGTTGTGCTAAAACACTAACTGAAAACAATATAAATGATATAAAGAATAAGTTTCTCATAACTATCTAAACACAGAAATTGGACCTCTCATTATTATTTCATCTCCGCCATTTTCAGGCTTTATTTCTAGTAAATAATAGTACGTAGAAACTGGCAAATCAACTCCTAAATAATCTGCTGACCAGCCGTCTGAATTATCATATCCTTTTTTATGATAAACTCTTTGTCCCCATCGATCAAAAATAAACACTTCATTCTCAGGGTAGTCTTCAATGTTTAAAATTTGCCAAGTGTCATTATAACCATCTCCGTTAGGTGTAATTCTATCCGTAGGGCTTGGAGGTTTGCATGTTTCCTGTGTAATTACAATTTCAGTAGTGTCCTTACAACCATTATCATCTGTAGTAATTAAAGTATAACTACCTACAGAAACCGAACTATACGACCCTCCAGAACTAGTTCCATAGGTAGAAAGATCATAAGAATAAAGAGGGGTCCCAGTTCCAGATGTTGACATCTGAATATCTGTTACAGTTTGGTTACACGGAATTACCGTTGGATTTGCTACTGAAACCATAGTAACTGTTTGAACCTGTATTGATTTAGAAACAGTATCTGAAGCACATCCTGAAGTAGTCTCCATATAAACAATTACATTTTGATTATTTGCTAGCAAATTGAGCGTTGATATATTACTTGATAGTGTATCATTCTCAGAAACCCAAACATATTGAGTTACATTACCTATTGCTCCAACAGAGGGGGTTGCTGTAAGCTGAACAGCTGTATTTTTACAAACTGGCCCAACAGCAACATCAGGAATACTTGTAATGGAAACACTTATTGGGCACTGCGCCTGTGCAAAACAATTGAATAGTAAAAATGAAATGAATAGTAATTGTTTACTCATAGTAAGCTAAGTTACAAATCTTTTTTATATAAAATAATCGTTAAATCTCTCTAGAAAAGAGCTAATTCAGTTCCTTCTGATTAACTTTACCTTATATGTCTAAAATACTACTAAGTTTTGATGAGGATTATGATTTTACCTTAGTAGGTATTAGTTGTCATAGTAAAGATTATCGGTTATGTTGGGAAATCAATAAAGCTTTAAATCTTGATTTAATTCGCTCAGAAGATTTAGAAATTCGCAAAAAAGGAACCGTTAATTCTCACTCATTTTACGAATACATTGATGAAGATAATTATTTAGAATATTACCTCATTTCAAACAGAGGTGACAATGGCTTTTTAATTGCTGAACAAAAAAGGGTAGATTTCTTTTTAATGGCAAAAGGAAACATTTCAGATATACATACAAAAGATACAATTAGTAAGATTAATGCTTTATCATTAGTTTTAACTTCTTTTAGCATTGATCCTGATCAGCTAAAATCTAAACAAAACCTATTATTTTAATGGAAAGAAAAAAAAAAATAGTAGCCACCATAGGACCGGCTACAGAATCAAAAGAAATGCTTTCTAAAATTATTGACACTGGTGTTAATGTTTGTAGAATTAATTTTTCGCATGGTTCGCACGAAAACCACCAAAAGGTTATTGATAATATTAGAGAAATAAATGAAGAAAAAGGTGTTTACACAGCAATTTTAGCAGATTTACAAGGGCCTAAAATTAGAGTTGGAAAAATAAAAGATAACGGGGTTGAAATTAAAAATGGTGATGAAATTATCATCACGTCAAAAGAGTGTCTTGGTGATGCATCTAAAATATACATCAGCTACCAAAACTTCCCTAAAGATGTTTCTGCTGGTGAATTTATTTTATTAGATGATGGCAAGCTAAAACTAGAAATTAAAAGCTCTAATAATGCAGATGAAGTTATTGCCATTGTTAGACATGGAGGTGTATTATCATCAAACAAAGGGGTAAACCTCCCTAACACAAAAATTTCTCTACCTTGTTTAACTCCAAAAGATTTAGTTGATTTAGAGTTTGCTCTTAAAATGAATATTGCATGGATAGGACTATCTTTTGTGAGAAATGCTACTGATATTGATGAGTTAAAAAGTCTAATAAAAAAAGCAAAAAGCAATGCAAAGGTTATTGCCAAAATTGAAAAACCAGAAGCCATAAAAGATATTGATGAGATAATAAATGCTACTGATGCAATTATGGTTGCTCGTGGTGATTTAGGTGTAGAAATTCCTTTTCAGGAAGTACCATTGGTGCAAAAAATGATTGTAAAAAAATCGATGAAAGCTTCTAAACCGGCTATTATTGCTACTCAAATGATGGAAAGTATGATAGACAATATCACTCCTTCTAGGGCAGAGGTAAATGATGTTGCAAATGCTGTTTTAGATGGTGCTGATGCTGTAATGTTAAGTGGTGAAACTTCTGTGGGTAATTTTCCTGTAGAGGTGATTAGTGCAATGGATAAGATTATTAGAGATGTTGAAACTGAAGATAGCTTATACCATCACGAAGTATTACCATCAGAAAATAATATGGATCGATACATTACCGATTCTGTTTGTTACAACTCTTGTAGATTAGCACAGAGAGTAAATGCTAAAGGGATTGTTACAATGACTTTTTCAGGATATACCGCCTTTAAAATTTCTAGTTTCAGACCAAAAGCCAATATTTACGTATTTACAGGTAATGAGGAAATTTTAAACATGGTAAGTTTAATTTGGGGAGTAAAGGTTTTCTTATACTCTAAGTTTGTGAGTACAGACCATACCATTGCAGATATTAAATATCTTCTTAAAAAAGAAAATGAGCTAGTTAAAGATGACTTAGTTATTAATATTGCAAGTATGCCAATTTCCGAAAAAGGGCAATCAAACATGATGAAATTAAGTGCAATAGAATAAGAATGAAGGAGAGAATAATTTTATATCATTATTCTGGTTCGCAACATATTAAAAAATTAAACGCAAAAGAAAATGTCAATTAACATAGATTTATTAAGAGAAATTACTGAAGTAGCTGGAGCTCCAGGTCACGAACAACGAATTAGAGAAATGGTTTTACGCGAAGTAACCCCTTTAGTTGATGAAGTGAAAGTTGATAATATGGGTAACGTTTACGCCATTAAAAAAGGAGCAGACCAAAAAAGAGTAATGGTTGGTGCACACATGGATGAAATTGGTTTTATTGTTACACATATTGATGACAACGGCTTTGTTCGTTTTCATACTTTAGGAGGGTTTGATCCTAAAACATTAACTGCACAACGTGTAATTATACATGGAACAGAAGATGTTATTGGAGTAATGGGTTCTAAACCAATACACGTAATGAGCCCTGAAGAAAGAACAAAAATGCCTAAAACAACAGATTATTTTATTGATTTAGGTATGGATAAAGAAGCTGTAGAAAAAATAGTTAGCATAGGAAATCCTATTACAAGAGAACGTGGTTTAATTGAAATGGGTAATTGTGTTAACTGTAAATCGTTAGACAACAGGTTAGCTGTTTTTATATTAATTGAAACATTAAGAACTTTAAAAGACAAAAAAGTTCCTTTTGATATTTACGGAGTATTTACTGTACAAGAAGAAGTGGGAATTAGAGGTGCTAATGTTGCTGCATTAGAAATTAAACCTGATTTTGGGTTTGGTTTAGACACTACAATTGCATTTGATGTACCTGGAGCACGACCAGAAGAAATGATAACAAAACTAGGTGAAGGAACAGCCATAAAAATTATGGATAGCGGAACTATTTGTGATTATCGTATGATTAAATACATGGAAAACGTAGCTCAAAAACACAACATTAAAAACCAAAAAGAAATTTTAACTGCTGGTGGTACTGACACTTCTGGAATACAACGCATGAACCCAGGAGGGGCAATAGCAGGAGCTATTTCTATACCAACTAGGCACATACACCAATCTATTGAAATGGCACACAAAGAAGACATTAAAGGCAGTATTGACCTGCTAACGAATTGTTTAGTTGAACTTGACCAACACGATTGGAGTTTTTAAAATAAAATTATATAATGCGGATATGTGCACCGGTACACATATTCGGTTGTTGGGCTTAATTGATTAAATGAAAAAACTAATATTCATATTGCTTGTCCTCATCAGTTCTTACTCTTGTCAAGATGACAAAAATTTGGTACTTGATGCTGTCAATGTGCAAATGGAGGAGAGAACTCTAATTAAGTTAGAAGAATTGGGTTTGACTGGAATTAGAGAGGTTCTTGAAAAAAAATACAGCACCAAAGAAGTTGTAGTAGGTGTTTCAAGTAGTGTATTAAGTATTGGAGGTGATAAGTATTATGAAGAAGTTTTAACCGTCATTTTACCACATTCCTCAATGGATTCAATTGGACGTTACAATGTCTTTCAATTGATTTTCTCAAAAATGGATGTTAAATCTTTGAAGGGGCATAAAGTCGAGGTTCTATGTAAGGGTAATAGAAGTGATTTTGACTTTAATCCTCAATATGAACTTTCTGTAAAAATTGAACAGAAGTTGAGCGAAGCAGTTTCTACATTCGAATCGAAAAACAAACCATTTCTACTTACCGTGTTTAAGTATGATACTGCAATTATACAAGTGGTCAATATAAATGAAATTGGAGAGGTTAAGAAATAGGATGGAAGATTTGGATTGGCTCTTCATTTAACCTTTGATTCAATATTTGAAACAGAAAAAAGAAAGCACGAAAAATTTAAAGAAATGAAATTGTCAGAGCAATTCATTTCTTATGATAGGGAAGGGATTCCTTGTTATGCTCTTGATTTAGGTTTTGATAGTGAAGAAAGTGCAAATTTAATAACTGATATTCTATTTGACTTGTATGATTTCGAAAGTGAACAGAATTATCAAATAGAATTATTAGACCAAAGTCAAAACTAAAATGAAAAAACTACTATTCGAATTAAAAATTGGCAAACTTAAATAACGAAGCCCAACAATCTCTATATTTCATTGTGTTTTCTTTTCTTATTTTTGACTAAAGCCAAAAACAAAACGAAAACATAGAGTTGTCGTTAAACCCTCCTACTCCTACAAAACAAAATTGACAACATCTTTAAACTGCTTTGGGTTCGTTTACCTACCTTTGCGAAATGAATGAATTAGCACCTTTTTTTGAAAAGTTAGACCAAAGTATAACTAACGATAACTTTGTGAAAATTACCTTAAGTAAACCCGCTTACAAAAGTGATGGGTTACATAACATTTATGTTAGGATTGCAACGATAAAAGGAGAACGAATGTTATCATTCACCTATCATTACCAAACAAACGATCAGGTAAAAAATTATAGCTTTGATGAGGCTAAAACAATATTTTCAGAACTATTAAATCAAAAATTTAAAGTAGGTATCTTGTTTACTTTAGCCGAAGATTTTACCATTCAGTTTTCTAAAAAAGGAAAGGTTTCTACCAGAACTACTCACCCTAGTTTTAAAAATAAGCCACCAGAAACACACGATAAACCTAAAGAAAGAAGAGCGGAGCTAGGCAAATATTTAAACCTGTTAGGAATAACAGACAAAGAAGGTGTTGTTATCCCAAAAATGGCTGATAAGTACAAGCAAATAAACAAGTACCTTGAAATTATTGAAGGTTTAATGAAAAATGCTGACTTATCTAAAACCATTTCTATTGTAGATATGGGTTCTGGTAAAGGGTATTTAACTTTTGCTTTGTATGATTATTTAACGAATCAACGAAAAAGAGAAGTTACTATTAAGGGAATTGAGTTGCGTGAAGAATTGGTTGATTTTTGTAATAAAACAGCAAAGGAATGTGGCTTTGAAGGTTTGAGTTTTGTGAGACAAACCATACAAGAATACAAACCTAAAAAAATTGATATATTAATTGCTTTACATGCTTGCGATACTGCCACTGATGATGCGCTTGCAAAAGCAATAAGTGCAAATGCACAGTTGGTAATTACTGCGCCTTGTTGTCACAAACAAATTAGACAACAACTTAAAGGAAAGGAGCAAGAAAGTCCTATTTTAAAATATGGTATTTTTAAAGAGCGTCAGTTTGAAATGGTTACTGATACGATTAGAGCATTAATTTTAGAAAAACATCAGTACAGTACTAAAGTGTTCGAGTTTATTTCTAACGAACATACTAGAAAAAACGTAATGCTCATTGGTCAAAAATCAAACAAAAAGGCTGATACAAAAGTAATTTCAAACAAAATTAAAGACCTGAAAACAACATACGGAATTGAGTCTCACTATTTAGAAGGCTTGGTCTAAGTGATGCTTACTCCTATTTACAACCTAGCTATTAACTCAGTATAAATAGCTGTCAATTGTGGTTCTGCAACTGCAGCTGCGGCTAAAATATCTGCAATATCAACAACCTCTAAATTATCTGGGTCACACTCATCTGTTAATACAGAAATAGCACAACATGGTAAATTCATGTGCCTTGCAACTATTACTTCAGGAACTGTACTCATCCCCACAGCATCTCCTCCAAACTTTTTAATCATTCGGTATTCCGCCTTCGTTTCTAAATTAGGTCCAGATACAGGAACATAAACACCTTCGTTTAGTAGAATGTTTTTTTCTTTAGCAATTGCTCTTAATTCATTATTTAGTGTTGTTGAATATGCCTCACTCATGTCTGGAAAGCGAGGACCAAAATCATCTAAATTTTTTCCAACTAAAGGGTGTGATTTATACAAATTGATATGATCTGTGATCAACATCAAAGAACTTTTTTTATAGGCTAAATTAACAGCTCCAGCAGCATTAGAAATCAATAAATTTTTAATCCCCATTAGTTTCATTACTCTTATTGGAAAAGTAATTTCTTTCATATCATAACCTTCATAGTAATGAAAACGCCCTTGCATTACCAATACTTTTTTACCTCGAATAGTACCGTAAATTAATTTACCAGAATGCGATTCAACTGTAGAAACTGGAAAATGAGGAATTTTATCATAAGCTATTTCTTCGATTGTTTCAATTTCAGATACCAACCCACCCAGACCTGTTCCTAATACAACTCCTGTTTCTGGATTTTCAACCCCTAACCCTTTAAGAAAGGTTACTGTCTCATTCAATTTTTCCTGCATAGAAATTCTTATTTTAAAACGTCATTGCGAGGAACGAAGCAATCTTTAAATTTTGAGATTACCCCTCTCCTCGCAATGACAAATGTTCTTTTCGAACAAGATTCCGCATCAAGTGCGGAATAATTCAACTTCTCATTTTGATAAAAAAATCAAAATAGAGTTTTATTAGTTTACCGTTCTTCCTTTGGCTTTCTTGCTTGTAGATTTATAATCTTTTACTTTTTTCATCTCAAACTTTAAATAAGCTCCGGCTCCACCTGGTAAAATGTAATACGTCTTCCCACCAAAATTAATTTTTCCTTTTCCATTTTTCCATTCAGCACCCATTAAGCTATATCTTCCTCTGTTGTTTGGATCACCAAAAACTAAGTATTGATCATCCGATTCGAAAAAGCTAATTGCCAATTTGTTACCCGGCAACACTTTTACACAAACCCCAGGAGTTTTTCCGTCAACTAAAATATTATCTAAACTTGCTGAAGTTGAAATTACCAACTTACCATCCTCATCTAATTCCTGAGAATTTTGTGCCTGCTCACCTCTTTGCAAACTAATATCACTAGAAACATAAAACTGCATTCTCTTTAATTTCGCTTCATCTAAATTATACTTGGTTCTTACCGTATTGGTAAACGGAATTGTAGATTTACATGAACTAAAAAAAGTTACTGCCCCTAAGGCCAGTATTAATAATGATTTGTTTAAAAAAATTGATTTCATAATTTATATATTTTAAAGCTTCTTTTTTATCAAAAATTGTTCCAAACAAAAATATTCATTTTTCTTAACTAATTAACAAATTACACCCTCTCAAATCACTATTGTCAAATCTTCCCAATACCTCAAATAATTTGTCGTTTTTCCTACCCAAGTCTTGGGTTGCAATAAAGCTACATGAATTGATGTTTGCTAAGTCAATTACATTAATTCCTCCGGTTTTATTTTGTTCTAAAAAATTAAAAGGATCATTCACATCTCGTATCAATATCCTCATCCAGTTTGGCGATTCAAACACGCCATTTCCTTTAGAGTATGCTTGCGATAATAATTCTGTCATTCCATATTCTGAATGAATTGCATCAACATTAAAGCTCTTTTTATAAACACTATGCAACTCTTTTCTTGTCAACTCTTTTCTTCTTCCTTTCATCCCCCCAGTTTCCATAATGATTAAATCTTTCAAATCAATTTGATAGCTTTCAGCCAAATCGAGCAAAGCAAAAGAAACGCCAAAAAGCATAGTTTTTTGGTTGTTTTTGATGTTTTTCTCTAGTATATCGATCAATAAATGATGATTATCAAGAAAAAATCCACTGTTCGAGTTTTTACTTTTTTTAATCAAATCATCAACCATATAAATTAAAGAAGAACCTTTTCGTTCTAAATAGGATGGCAACAGACCTAACACACAATAATCATCTATTGACCCATAAAATTGTTTAAATGCTTTAAGATAACTCGCTTCATAAAGGGTTAAATCTTTTACAAAATGTTTACTTTGATTATCCCCTGTGGTTCCACTACTCAAAAATATTTCTTCCGAATCAAAATCCCCCGTCTTTATCTCTTGACTTTTAAAAAACTCAATCGGTAAAAAAGGAATCTTATAAATAGAATCTACTTGTGTGGGATCTATATTTAAATGTAAACAGAACTTATTGTAAACCGAATTATTCAAAAACTGATATTTAAACACTTGTAAAGCAAGCGCATTAAACTCTTTTGCTGTTTTTATGTTGAAGATTTGATTTTGAATGCCCAACAAAATAATTCGTAATTTTAAAATGTGAAACGAACAACAATATTAGTCATATTATTTTCTATAATAATTACATCAGGCTGTAAAAAGAAAGAGGTTACACCTCAACCACCCGTAATTACATTTGTAGAGGCACGACTATCTAGAGACAATGCTGGAGGTGTTGTTAAGTTTGAGTTTTTTGATGAAAATGGAGATTTAGGCTTAAGGCAAGAAGAAAACACTGGCGAACAAGATTATAATGTTTTTGTTGATTATTACGAAAAACAAAACGGTGTTTGGATTTTAAAATCACCCATAATTGCTCCTTCTTTAGATCAACCAGACTCAAATCAAATTAAATACGATACAACCTATACTCACCTTAGATTTCCTTTTATAGAAAATGATGATGGCAGCTCACTAACTGGGGAAGCAGAAATTGACCTGTTTTACAACAATTTCAAACAACCTTTTGCAGATACTTTTAGATATGAAATTTACATTAAAGACAGAGCCTTCCAAAAAAGTAACACCATTGTTACTAGCGAAATTATTGCTCCATAAATAGAAAATTTATACGCATATAAAAAGCCGTTGATGTTATCAACGGCTTTTTTATTTCAAGATGTTTATTTCTTATAAATTCAACAATACTTGTTCTGGGTCTTTACCTCCAAAAATAATTGAACTAGGGTTTTCTAACATTTCTTTAACTGTTTTCAAGAATCCGACAGACTCTTTTCCATCAATAATTCTGTGATCATAAGATAATGCTAAATACATCATTGGTCTAATTTCTACCTTACCATTAATTGCTACGGGACGCTCAACGATGTTGTGCATTCCTAAAATAGCGCTTTGTGGAGGATTAATAATTGGCGTGCTCATCATAGATCCAAAAACACCTCCATTTGTAATGGTAAATGTTCCTCCCTCCATATCAGCAATATCAATTTTTCCATCTCTAGCTTTAATTGCTAAACGCTTAATTTCAGCTTCAATTTCAGCTAAACTCATTTGTTCTGCATTTCTTACCACAGGAACCATCAATCCTTTTGGAGAACTTACGGCAATTCCAATATCAGCAAAATCATGTGTAATCATATAATCACCATCAATCATCCCATTAACAGAAGGGTATAACCTTAACGCTTCAGTAACTGCTTTGGTGAAGAAACTCATGAATCCAAGGTTTACACCATGAGATTCTCTAAATGATTCTTTATATTTCTTACGCAAGTCCATTACAGGCTTCATGTCTAACTCATTAAATGTAGTTAGCATTGCTGTTTCGTTTTTAACCGCAACCAATCTCTTAGCAACGTTTCTACGTAACATGCTCATTTTTTTCTTTTCTTCTTCACGAGTTCCTCCCCAACCAGCCGATGAACTTGCATCTACTCCGCTAGTCAAATAAGCTTCTATATCTCCTTTTGTAATCTTACCATTAGAACCACTTGCAGCAACTTTACTTGCATTAATTCCGTTTGCTGCAATCATTTCTTTAGCAACAGGCGTAGCTTTTACATCTACTTTTGCTGTTGGTGCAGGAGTTGGATTCGGAGCAGCTTCAACAACAACTTCTGGTTCAGCCTCTTCAGCTTTACTTTCAAAATCCGCAGGTTTTTCAGCAGTAGTATCTATTAAACACACAACTCCTCCAACTAATACTACATCTCCTTCTTCAGCTTTAAGTGTAATAATTCCTGCTTCTTCAGCAGGTAATTCTAACGTTGCTTTGTCAGAATCTACCTCAGCAATGGTTTGATCTTTCTCAACATAATCACCATCACTTACTAACCATTCAGCAATTTCTACTTCTGTTATTGATTCTCCCGGTGAGGGAACTTTCATTTCTAAAGCCATAACTTTATTTATTTAATACTAATGCGTTTTCAAATACTCTATCTATAATTGCTGCTTGCCTAACAGCATGCGCTTTTGATGACCCTGTTGCAGGTGCTCCACTTGCACGTAAAGAAATTAACTCTAAATCTACCGAAGTAAAATGACGTTGCATACTAGACCATGCTCCCATATTTTTAGGTTCTTCTTGTGCCCAAATATGTTTTTTAGCGTTCTTATACTTAGCTACTATTTTTTCTAATTGTCCTTTTGGCAATGGATATAATTGTTCAATTCTTATCAAGGCAATATTGTCTGCTCCGCCAATCTCTTCATTCTTAGCTAACAAATCGTAGTAAAATTTACCTGTGCAGAACACAACTGAATCAACATTTTCAGCTTTTACAGCAGCGTCATCAATTACCTCTTTAAATGTTCCTTTTGCCATTTCATCTAATGTAGAAACACATTTTGGATGACGCAATAAACTTTTTGGAGTAAATACAATTAATGGCTTTCTGAACTTCCATTTTAATTGTCTTCTCATTATATGGAAGAAATTTGCAGGAGTAGAACAGTTGGCTACTTGCATATTATTATCGGCACACAATTGTAAAAACCTTTCCATTCTACCACTTGAATGTTCTGCTCCTTGACCTTCATAACCATGAGGCAATAACATTACCAACCCATTTTGTGTTCTCCACTTATCTTCTGCCGCACTTAAAAACTGATCAATTACAATTTGAGCTCCATTGTTAAAATCTCCAAATTGAGCTTCCCAAATGGTTAAACCGTGAGGCGTAGCCATTCCGTAACCATATTCAAAACCTAAAACTCCATACTCAGAAAGTAATGAGTTATATATGTGTAATGGTGCTTGTTTTTTTGAAATGTTATTCAAAGGAGTATATTCTTCCTCAGAATCTTCTACTTTAACAACAGCATGCCTGTGAGAGAATGTTCCTCTTTCAACATCTTGTCCCGTAAATCTAATAGCATGTCCCTCTTCCAATAAAGAACCATAAGCCAACAACTCTCCAGCATCCCAACTTAAGTTAGTTCCTTCCTCTAACTGTTTTAAACGATTATCAAATAAACGTGTAGTTTTTTTGATGAATTTTTTATCCGCGGGTAAAGTGCTTATTTTTTTACCAATAGCTAACAATTTCTTTTTATCATATCCTGTCTTAGGTGAAGCAGCAAAACTATCTCTACCGCTATATTCAATACCTTCCCAAGTTCTCTTTAAGAAAGGTGTAACCGTAGCTTTTTCAATTTGTTTTGCCTCGTCTAAACGCTCTTGAAGCATTGCACTAAATGATTTTTCGTGCTCTTTTTCCTCAGCCTTATTAATAACCCCTTCTTTACTTAATTTATCTAAATAAATATCTCTAGGGTTAGCGTGTTTCCCGATAGCTTTATATAGCAAGGGCTGGGTAAAACGCGGCTCATCACCTTCGTTGTGTCCATATTTACGATATCCTAAAATATCGATATAAACATCTTTATTAAATTTTTGACGGTATTCAATTGCCAATTTCACTGTTTGGATAACAGCTTCAACATCATCTCCATTTACATGAAATACTGGACATAAAGTTACCTTAGCAACATCTGTACAATAAGTACTTGATCTTCCATCTAAATAATTTGTTGTAAAACCAATTTGGTTATTAACAACAATGTGTAAAGTTCCTCCAACTCTATAACCATCTAATTGAGCCATTTGAGCTACTTCATAAACAATTCCTTGTCCTGAAACAGCAGCATCACCATGTATAATGATTGGAACAATTTTGTTCTCGTCCTTTAAATATGTATCAATTTTAGATCGCGTAATCCCCTCTACAACTGGAGCTACAGTTTCTAGGTGCGATGGATTTGGAGCTAATGTCATGTGGACATTTTTTCCTGCATCTGTTTTTACATCACAAGAATATCCTAAATGGTATTTTACATCTCCATCAAAAATATTGTCCTCGTATTCTTTTCCTTCAAACTCACTAAAAATGGCAGAATAAGTCTTGTTAAAAATGTTAGCTAAAACATTTAAACGACCCCTGTGCGCCATTCCTACAATAAACTCTTCAATTCCAAATTCCGATCCTTTTTCAACAACAGCATCTAACGCAGGAATTAACGATTCGTTTCCTTCTAAAGAAAAACGTTTTTGACCAACAAATTTTTTATGCAAAAACTGCTCAAAAACTACTGCCTGATTCAACTTATGTAAT
>JAQXDJ010000417.1 GCA_029251425.1 Vicingaceae bacterium | reverse complement strand
ATTGTTATTATATTTCCATGACATCTCAAGACTCGCATCCTGAGAAAAAGCCATCACAGGGATTAAAAAAAATAGTATGTAAATAATTTTCTTAACCATTTAACAATAATAGACTAAATACGATAATTATTAGTGTTCAACCTAAATTTATCCAGCAACTACAAAATAATCAAGCTCTAAAAACTGATCTCCTTCGGTAAAGAATATAGATATAGCGCTACCTACCTCATTCCCATCTTCATCAATTGTAGTTTCTATTGCATAAAACTCAAGGCTAACTCCTTGCTCTGTTTCATTTACTTTTAAATCTTCATACTTCGTTTCTCTTAATTTTTGAAGAAGTATTTCATTATCCATAACGGTAATTAAAAATTCAGCATCAATAGCATCTGAGCTAGCAAAAGCAGCAACTCCTTTTATATCTTTATTTATTACTGCCTCTTTAAAAACCTCCCACTCTTTATCATATTGGTATTTACTCTCTGTTTCAACCTCTTTATTTGCTAGATCCTTAACCTTTTCTATTTTTTTAATATCATTTTCAGTCGATTGATCTTTTGTTGTGTTATTGCAAGAAAAGATTGCTAATAATAATATTGTAAAAAAAATTAACCTCATATAATTGTACTTTTTGTTTTATAAAGATACAAAATACACTCACATCAAAAAACCTCCTAAATTTCTTTAGGAGGTTTTTACTACTATGTCTTTTTAATTACCTCTAGCTAACTTCAAACTTCATATTTAAGTGCAACCATTTAGTAGGAACCGAATTTGATTTACCGCTTACTATCTTATCATAATCTATCCCCCAGTCTGCTAAATCAATTTGCCCCTCTAATATCATTAACGTAGTTATAGCTTCTTTTTGACTTCTAACTCCTGTTGCAAAAAACTTTACAGGTCTTTCTTCCCCCTTAATAGAAAGCTGTCCATTAATTTGATACCAATCAAGCCCCATTGTGTAAACATTAGTAGTTCTAAAGGTAATCTTATCATTATCTCCATTAATAAAAAGTCCTGGAGTTTTTATTCTAGAAGTAAGATCATCACCTCTGCAAACATTAAATGTATTTGGATCAATATTAAAAGAAATTTTCATGTCTTCTAATGGATTTCCTTTATCATTCCGCATAGTATAATCTACTTTTAAATCATCTACTTTACCTGAAAAAGGCAAACTACAATGCCCATGGGTAACAAACATATTAATTGATTGTGGTAAAGCTTCTTTTATTGCAGCTTCCGTTTTTTGAGAGACAGAACTGTCTTTAGCAAATCCGCTTGCAACAATTATAGTAGATAATACAACTACTGACAATAGTATAATTCTATTCTTTTTCATAATACAAGTTTTAAAATTTAGAATAAAACTACAACAGGTTTAAGCTAAAACTCTTTAACCAGTGTAAAACCTTTGTAAAAGAATGTAAATAGGTCAATTCATTCCTAGAAAGTTTATTCTGTAATTTAGACGAGTAAAATTTTAAAATAAGAAATACAAATGTTCAAAAAAATTGCTTGGATATTACTAATACCTATCATTCTATTTATCGTCCTAATTTCAATCATTTACACTAAACAAGACCAAGTAATTCAAAGTCAACTTAGTGAAATGAACAAAGGACATCAGGGCCTCTTGAAAATTGGAGATACCCATCTTGCTCTTTTTGAAAATTTCCCAAACATTTCTTTTAAAATAGATGATGTAAAAGTTTATGAAACAAAAAATGACCAAGAGAAAGCAATATTAAATGTAGCAGATATTTTTATACGTTTTAACATTATAGATATTATAAAAGGTAATTATGATATTCAATCAATACTTTTAGAAAACGGAACATTTAACATTGTAATTCATGAAGATGGTTCAACTAACCTTGAACATGCTTTAGCTACAACAGAATCATCAGAAAGAAACCAATCACTTAAAATACATCTCAAAACTATTGACCTGTTAAATTTAGATATTCACAAATTTGATGAATCTACGAATGTAGATGTTGAAACATATATATACGCAGCAAATGGTGGTTTTAAAACCGAAAATGGTTTAATTAACGCTCATTTAGATACCGAATTCAAACTGAATATTTTTAATAATGGAGACACAACATACATTCATGATAAATATTTTGAGTTTCATACAGACATGACCCTTAACGAAAAAACAGGAATCATTGACTTTAAACCATCAGGAGTAACAATGGAACATGGAGATTTTGAACTAGAAGGCTCTTTAGATATGAAAAACGACATGGATTTAGACATGACAGTTAAGGGAACAAAGCCCAACTTTGATATGCTTATTGCCTTTGCTCCTCATGAAATTATTCCTGTTTTAGAACGGTATAAAAATGCAGGAAAAATATATCTTAATGCAAAAATTCAAGGCCCTACAGCACATGGCTTAACACCGTTTATTGATGCTAAATTTGGCGCTAACGAAGCTTTTTTAGAAAATACAGAAAAGAAAAAAAGAATTGACAATATGGGGTTTGAAGGTCATTTTACAAATGGTGAAGAGCGGAATTTAAAAACCATGGAGTTCTCACTTAACAACATGACAGCCAACCTTGAAAAAGGGAAATTTATTGGAGCTGTTTCTGTTAAAAACTTTGAAGAGCCTGAAATAGACATGACTTTAGATGCCAATTTTAAAGTTGATTTTATTGCTGATTTTCTAAATTTAAAGGACATAAAAGACCCTTCTGGAAATGTGAATATTAAAATGAAATTTCATGATATTATAGATTTAGAGAACCCTGAACACACCTTAAAAGATTTAA
>JAQXDJ010000408.1 GCA_029251425.1 Vicingaceae bacterium | reverse complement strand
TTAAATGAAATTGTGTAACTTTGTGCTAGAAATTGTTTAGTTAGTAACAATAAATTAAGCTATTTTGTTAATAAATTTGAATTCCTAAACATGCAAGAAATTATTGTTTTCTCGATTGCCATTGCTGCCTTAGTTTATTTATTTATTAAGTTTTTTGCAAAAAGCAAATCTCACGATTGTAATAAATGTGATATTGCAAACGATGATTCTAAGAAACATTAATTTTTAATGAATTCTTATTCGAACAACCTTATACTATTATTAAAAAAACTAAGCATTGGCTTTCTTGTTTTTTCTTTATCAAGAATTTTATATTACATTTTCAATACCGTTCATTTTGATGACGTTTCAATCACATTATTTTTTTATGGATTACGGTTTGATTTAGTTTCCCTATCCTATCTTCTTGCTCCACTAATTTTTCTACAACTACTGCCACTCCCTATAAGAAATACTAAATGGTATCAAAAAATATTAAACATCTCTTTTTATTTAGGAATATCAATAGGCATAATTCTAAACCTTATTGATGTTGCTTATTTTAATTTCACACTAAAAAGAACAACTACCGATTTTTTTGGAATGGCCGGAACTGGTGATGATTTCTTTAAGCTTTTACCACATTACGTTATTGACTTTTGGTACGACTATTTATTGCTCGCAGGATTAATTTATATCTCTTGGTTTTTGCACAAAAAACACGTTAAATCAGAAAGCACACATTACAATTATATATTAAAAGATTACCTTATTCATACCATAATTTTGGTTGCTTTTTCTGGAATCACAATTATAGGAATGCGCGGAGGAACTCAACACAAGCCAATAGACATTGTTAATGCTGGACAATACACTAAAGCTCAAAACATCCCTATCATACTAAATACACCGTTTACAATATTAAAAACACTCCTCATTGATAATATTGAGGTTAAGACATATTATTCTGATGCAGAAATTGAGTTCATTTACTCTCCTAAAACTTTAATAAAACCATTTGGGAATCATCAAGGAAAAAATGTTGTATTAATTATTTTAGAAAGCTTTGCTAAAGAATATGTTGGTGGTTTCAACAACGGCAATGGATACACTCCTTTTATAGATTCTTTACTAACCGAAAGCTATGCTTTTTCTAACGCTTATGCTAATGGTAGTAGATCTATAGAAGCATTACCTTGTATTTTAGCAGGACTCCCTCAATTAATGAGTACACCTTATGTAATATCTAACTATGCAGGAAACAGACTGGATGGTTTAGCTAAAACACTTAAAAATGATGGCTACAACACGTCTTTTTATCATGGTGGAGCAAATGGCACTATGGGTTTTAATGGTTTTGTTGGAGTTGCCGGAATTGATAATTATTTTGGAATAAATGAATACCCTAATAAAGATCAAGACTATGATGGGTCTTGGGGTATTTTTGACGAGCCTTATCTTCAGTACTTTGCTAAAGAATTAAAGAATAAAAAGGAACCTTTTTTCAGTTCAATTTTCACACTATCCTCTCATCACCCTTATAAAATACCTAAAAAACATAAAGGTAAATTCTCCAAAGGAAACCTTCCACTTCATAAAACTATTGGTTATACCGATTACGCTTTAAAACAATTTTTTAAAACTGCTCAAAAAATGCCATGGTTTAAAAATACATTGTTTGTTTTTACAGCTGATCATTCTGCTCAATCAAATAATAAAATTTATAAAACTCGCTTAGGAAGATATGCTGTACCAGTTTTTATTTATTCGCCTACTGGAAATTTAAAAGGAAACAACAGTAATATTTTTCAACACATAGATATAACACCTACTGTTTTAAGCTTAACATCTAAAAATAAAGACATTATCTCTTTTGGAAATAATGCTTTTGATAGTACTGAAAAGTACACTATTCAGTTTATAGATAACACCTATCAAATAACCTATCAAAATAATTTTTTAATTTTTGATGGATTAAAAACCATTAACTTTCATGATTTAGGAAGTGGAAGGT
>JAQXDJ010000403.1 GCA_029251425.1 Vicingaceae bacterium | reverse complement strand
AACTTGTACAAAGTCTATAAAAATGAAAAGTTGATAGCCATATTATTTTTCAGTATTAGAGATAATGAAATGAAACTGCCTTACGCCTATTTTAATTCAGCAGACACTAGTGCTGTTGTAAATGCTATTTGTCAAATTGCAATAAATAAACTGGTTAAGAGTTTTACTTGTTTTAATCCTCAGCTTTTAAAAGAATTTAACAAGACTAAAAACCCATATCTATTTACAAAACCATTAAAGAAAAATATAGCTTACCCACCCGATTTAAATGTTGAGAACAGCATTATACAAGATGGTGATGGTGATGCAGTTTTTTGCTAAACAATTGTGGAAATAAAATACCTAACATATCAGAACATTGACCAAGAGAAATGGGATAACTGTGTTTCAAATTCTCTTAATCATTTGATTTATGGAGAGAGCTGGTATTTAGATATTGTTTCTCCTGATAAATGGAATGCCCTTGTTTTAAATGATTATGAAGCAGTAATGCCATTGCCTTTAAAATCTAAAATGGGCTTAACTTATGTACAACAGCCTATATGGACACAGCAACTAGGCGTTTTCTCGAAACTTGAAATTACACCCGACTTATTAGATTCATTTTTAAAAGCGATCCCTAAAAAGATGGCAATGATAAGTTTAAATATTAATGAGCATAACTTTATTGAGAATACTAATTTAAGTGCTAAAACCAACCTTATTTTAGATTTAAACAACTCTTATGAGGAATTAAAAAGCAACTTCTCTTCTAATACCAAAAGGAACATTAACAAAGCTGCTAAAGCTAATTTGATTGTTGATTTAAAGAGCAAAGATGTAAATGCATTTATCGATTTCTTTAAAGCCAACATTCAAAACCCAATTTCTGAAACACATTACAATACCTTACAAAATCTGGTAGAATACTCAGTTAATAACGATAAAGGATTTATTGCTTTAGTAAAACAGAATGATGAAATTATTGCCGCTTCTTTTATCTTAAAATCTGATAAGCGATTAATCTACAGAACAGGAACTTCTAACACAAAAGGAAAAGAAGAAAAAGCCATGTTCTTGTTAGTTAATGGAATTATACAGCAATATGCAAACTGCAATTATGTGTTAGATTTTGAAGGCTCTGAAATTGAAGGTGTGGCTCGTTTCTACAATGGATTTGGAGCTCAAAATGTTCCTTACTATTATTACAAGAAAATCAATAATAAATTGTTGAAGGTTTTGGGGTAATCGAAGCAAGCAATAATCCTTTTCACAATACAATGAATATTATAGATGGATTGATGAGGTAAAGAATGGAGGCTATTAATTAGTTTATCCAGCTTTGATAAATTCTTTTCACATTCCAGTTCTTATGGTTTCGCTCTATTAATACATAATATCCAGCACCACTATTATAAAAAGGTTGTGTCTCAAATACTATTAAACCAAATTCTTTTTCTTCGTCAAAATATACTTTAGACATATGAATAGTGCCAGCTAATTTTCGGCTTTGTATTTTTCTCAAGTCACCATAATTTTCATGTAGTTCTGATATTGACATTAATTGTACTCCAAGAGGCTCCATAATTTCATTAAGTACTAATTGCTTTGTATCAATAGCTTGTTTTTGATTGTGAAGTACAATATTTCTGCATATGTTATCATTGTAGTAGTTTCTATCCTCCAAATCTTTCCAGTTAATTGTTATACATGGGGCTACAACCCCTAAAAGTAATCTTGAATCAACTGAGTCGATTCTTTGCAAATCTTGCTCATGCTTTTCGAGTATTGATTTCGCTTCGACCGAATCAATTCCAACAAGGTTAGAATCTCTATCGAAAATTGGTGGGGGTGGGGGTGGAATTAAATTAACACGGCTTATATTTAAACTATCAATCAATTCGGGTAAGATATTTCCGATTACAACTTCATCACTTAGTTCGTAAAAAGTACAACTGTTCATTGAAAACAATAACAGAAATAAGAATGTTAAAACATTTTTCATCACCCAAATATATCGAATTTAACTATGATGTAAT
>JAQXDJ010000389.1 GCA_029251425.1 Vicingaceae bacterium | reverse complement strand
GTTTCTAGATCATCAGCACCTAATCCATTCCTATTAATCTCTAAACTCTGACAAGCTTTTTGTAATGCTTCTTGGAAACATCTTCCAATTCCCATTGTTTCTCCAACAGATTTCATTTGGAAACCTAATCTTCTATCAGAACCTTTAAATTTATCGAAGTTAAAACGAGGAACTTTTACAATTACGTAATCTAATGTTGGCTCAAATAAAGCCGAAGTATTTCCTGTAATTGGATTCTTTAACTCATCTAACGTAAATCCTAATGCCAATTTAGCAGAGATTTTTGCAATTGGATAACCTGTTGCTTTAGAAGCTAAAGCTGATGATCTAGAAACCCTTGGGTTAATTTCAATTGCTATAATTTCTTCTTTCTCATCATTACTAACTGAGAATTGAACATTACAACCTCCAGAGAAGTTTCCAATAGAGCGAATCATCTTAATAGATAAATCTCTCATCTTTTGGAATGTTGTATCCGATAAAGTCATTGCTGGAGCAACTGTAATAGAATCTCCTGTATGAATTCCCATTGGATCAAAATTCTCGATAGAACAAACAACAATTACGTTATCATTTGCATCTCTTAAAATCTCTAACTCATATTCTTTCCAACCAATAACAGCTTTATCCAACATTACCTCATGTATCGGAGAAGCTTTTAATCCTCTATGCAAAGCATCTTCATATTCTGCTGGATCATAAATTACAGCACCACCTGTACCACCCATTGTAAACGATGGGCGAATAACCAATGGAAAACCAATTTTTTGAGCAACTTCTTTTCCTTCTAAATATGATTTAGCTGTTTCTGAAGGTGCCATTCCTACCCCTATCTCTTCCATCTTCTGACGGAACAATTCTCTATCTTCAGTAATTTCTATGGCTTTAATATCAACACCAATCATTCTTACACCATGCTCATCCCAAATACCCATTTCTGAACATTCAATTGCAAGATTTAATGCTGTTTGCCCTCCCATTGATGGAAGCACTGCATCAATATCAGGATGATCTTCTAAAATCTTAACAATAGAAGCTGGTTCTAAAGGTTGTAAATAAACATTATCAGCAGTTACATCATCCGTCATAATTGTTGCCGGATTAGAGTTGATTAATGTTACTATTACTCCTTCTTCTCTTAACGAACGAGAAGCTTGAGAACCTGAATAATCGAACTCACATGCTTGACCAATAATGATTGGTCCACTTCCTATAATTAATACGTGCTTTATACTATTATCTCTTGGCATAGAATGGTGTTTTTATTGTCTTATAAATCGTCACGAAATTACTTCAAAATCAACTAAAATTCTAAGGTAACTTTTCAACATTTTTAAAAATTTTGTTCAAAAAAAAGGGAAGCAATAATTGCTTCCCTTAAATTAAATAATGATAACATTATTTTTTATGTCTTGGTTCGTCAGAAACTGTTAGCTTCTTTCTTCCTTTAGCTCTTCTTGCAGAAATTACTTTTCTACCATTAACAGATTCCATTCTGCTTCTAAATCCGTGCTTATTTTTTCTTTTTCTATTTGATGGTTGAAATGTTCTTTTCATCTGTCTAAATTTTTATCCTTTAATTTCGGATTACAAAAGTAAGTCTTTTTTACATTCTCACAAACTATTTCAATAAAAAATAAAATAATTTTATTCTTCAATGTTTTAAAGAATGAAACGTTTAAAAGTCAGCTACAAAATAACCCAAAATCTATTCACTATTAATATTTTAGCTAAATGAATTTATCTAATAAAGTTATTTGGATTACCGGTGCTTCTTCAGGTATAGGCGAAGCTATTGTTTATGCCTTAGCCAAAGAAAATTGCAAACTAGTTATTTCTGCTAGAAGAATAGAAGAACTAAACCGAGTTAAGGCCAATACAAAACTTTCGGATGAAAACATTTTGGTGCTCCCTATTGATTTAGAAGAACATCAAAACGCAAAAGATTGGACACAAAAAGTAGTTGCTAAATTTAATAGAATTGATATCCTTATTAATAATGGAGGTATTAGTCAGGAAGGTTATGCTTTAAAAACAACTGCAGAAGTTGAACAAAAAATAATGAACATTAATTATTTTGGAAATGTTGCCCTCTCAAAAGCTGTTGCACCAATTATGCAACAACAAAAAAGTGGGAAAATAGCAATAATTACTAGTATTGCTGGCAAGTTCGGACAAGCAGGGCTAAGCTCCTACTCTGCTTCTAAACATGCACTATATGGTTTTTACGATTCTTTTAGATTAGAACTAAAAGCTGATAATATTACTGTTTTATTGGTTTCTCCAGGATTCATCAATACCAATGTTACACTCAATGCGGTAACTGGTGATGGAAGCATTCACAACCAAAACAGTCCTGCACAAGAAAATGGAATGAAAACAGCTATTTTTGCCAAGAAGTTTGTGAGCACATTAAAATCAAACCGTAACCATAAATATATAGGCAGTAAAGAATTATTAGCTGTTCCTTTTAAAACATTTTTTCCAAATATATTTTATAACCTCATTTATAAGATGAGTAATAAAAAGAAGTAATGAATGTGTTCAGAAAACATATTACTTTATTTACCTTAAGCATATTCTTTTTCACATTATTTTCATGCAAAAGCACTAAAGTTATTGAACAGCCTGTAGTAGAAATACCTGAAGTAATAGAAAAACCAAAGTTTGAACCTTCAACTGAAACTATGGCTAGTTTTTTATCTGAATATCTTAACTTAAAATACAAGGATAAAACTTTTGAAAAATACATGTACGTTTCGGTTAAATACCAGAGACTATACCTTATCGTAAAGGATTCTACCATCAGAAAATATTCTATTTCTACCGCAAAAAAAGGAATTGGAAATAAATCTGGCAGCAATAAAACTCCTTCAGGATTGCATACTATTAAAAGAAAAATTGGTGCAGAAGTTCCTTTTGGCGGAATTTTATCTTCTCGATTATACACCGGAAAACAAGCTAAAATACATACCGATAAAACTAAAGCAGATGGTGACTATGTTACCTCTAGGATTATGTGGCTACAAGGTGAAGAACCCGGTTTAAATAAAGGAAGAAATATGGATTCTTACAACAGATACATTTATATACACGGAACAGCAGAAGAAGGATTTATCGGAGAGCCTGCCTCACATGGCTGTGTTAGAATGAGAAACAAAGATGTAATTGAACTCTTTAGTTTAGTTGATGAAGGGACTCCTATTTTAATACTCAAGTATTGAGTAATGAGGTGTAAGTGATAAGTAGTAAGTTTTTTTCATTTAGACTCCTTTCCCGTGAAAACGGGAGTACAGATACAGTATATAATATCTAAGAAAAGATTCCCAGTCGAGCTGAGAATGACACTTATTTTTATCTTAACTTTATTGCTTTAGAATTGGAGTATGGATTTAATGGGTATTGTATATTTAATTGTTGGCATCGGAATTGGTTTTTTGATAGGAAAACTCCTTAAAAAAGAGGGAAACACTGACAACTTAGATGCAGACAACTCCAAAGAATTGACAGAAGAATTAGGAACCTTAAAAGGGAGACTAAATGCTGCTGTAGAAAATTACCAAGAACAAAAAGATCAAATAACCACTTTATCTCAGCAAAAAGAAACACTTATTTCTGAAAATTCTCAGTTAAAAGAATCCAATCAAAATTTATCAGAAAAACTTATTGAACACAAAACTGAAGTAGAACAGCTGCAAAAGAAATTTACTTTAGAATTTGAAAACATTGCCAATAAATTACTGAAACAAAATACTTCTGATTTTGCTGAAGCCAACCAAAAGAGGTTAAGCGAAATATTGAATCCTTTAAAAGAAAACATTAAAACTTTTGAGCAAAAAGTAGAAGAAAAATATGTGAAAGAAGTCAAAGAACGCTCTGCTTTAATGACAGAAGTAAAAACGTTATCTGAGCTAAATCAGCAAATGCGATTAGATGCGCAAAGCTTAACAAAAGCGTTAAAAGGCGATTCTAAAACACAAGGAAATTGGGGAGAGTTAATCTTAGAAAAGATTTTAGAAAACTCTGGCTTAATTAAAGGTGAAGAATATAAAACAGAAGATTATTACACCAACCAAACTGGTGGTGGAAGTAGATTAGATGTCATCATTAATTTACCTGACAGTAAACAAATTATTATAGATTCAAAAGTTTCGATAACTGCTTACACCAATTATATTGAAACAGAAGATGAAAACGAAAAAGCCATCCAAATAAAAGCACATTTAGCTTCGGTAAAAAGCCATATTGATTTGCTTTCTAAAAAAGATTATAGCCAAATACCTGGATTAAATACTCCAGATTTTGTTTTGATGTTTATGCCATCTGAACCTTCTTTTAGTTTTACTTTACAAAACGATAGCAGCATTTACAATTATGCATGGGACAAGAAAATTGTAATTGTTAGTCCTACTACATTATTGGCTACTCTTAAAACAGTAGCTTCTGTTTGGAAACAAGAAAGACAAACTAAAAATGCCTTAGAAATTGCCCGACAAAGCGGTGCTTTATATGATAAGTTTGTTGGTTTTATTTCAGATTTAGAAAAAATTGAAAAAGGTTTGAAAACTTCACAAGAGGCATATACTGGGGCAGTTAACAAATTAAAAACTGGTTCAGGAAATTTAATTGGAAGGGCTGAAAAAATTAGAATTTTAGGAGCTAAAACGTCTAAACAAATTGACTCAAAATACTTAGACGAAAACGATACTCAAATTGAAGCTTAAAATCATTATCATATTAATTAGCGTTGCATTTATTTACAGCTGTTCTTCTTCCAAAAATAGAGGTTCTAATAAAAATGTTGCCGGAATTTATATGCCTGGTTTAAATCTAATTGATCCTAGCTATAAAATTTTTCATACCAACGATACGCTTACCGAAGTCAACTTTAGACTAAACTCTAACAACCTTTTATACACGAAAAAGAGAAACGATACAGCTTTTAGTTCTAACATTTTAATTCATTACGAATTAACTAACCGAGGAACAAAAGCTTTAGCTGATAGTGCATCCTTACACTTTACCAACTTTAGACAAAGCAAAAAACAACAATTTTTAGATGGGTTAATTCCACTTAAAACAGCATTTGGTAGCAGTTACGATTTAGTACTTACGGTAAATGACCTCAACCGTGACCATTACATTAAACAGAAAATAAACATAGACAGAACTGATCTTTACAATGATCAGAATTACTTATTGTTAGACTCTAATAAAACAGTAGTTTTTAAAAACCACTTTAACAGTAACGATAAAGTTTACATCAAAAAAAATGAAGCGAACCCTGCTAAATCTATCACACTAAAATATTACAGCACTAAATTACCTATTGCTAAGCCTCCTTTTAGCGCTGATGCTGAGCAAGAAGTTATTGCTTTTAAGCCTCAACTAATTTCACAGTTAGATTTTGACTCTACCAACCAATTAGCATACACTATTAAAGATAAAGGTTTGTATCATTTTCAGACTTCAGAGAGTATTAAAACAGGCCCAACATTATTTAATTTCCAAGAACATTTTCCGAAAGTGAAAAACCCAGAAAATATGATTGGACCAATGCGATATATTTCTACCAAAAAAGAATATGCTGCATTAACCGAAAGTGAAGACAAGAAATTAGCCGTTGATAACCACTGGCTAGACCTTGCAGGAAGTAGCGAAAGAGCAAGAACTTTAATTAGAGAATATTACACCAGAGTAGAAAGTGCTAACAATTATTTCACTTCTTACTTAGAAGGGTGGAAAACCGACAGAGGTATTATTTACATTATTTATGGCGTACCCAATGTGGTTTACAAAAACAGAGATTATGAAAATTGGATTTATGGAGAAGAAAACAACATGATGTCTATCAGTTTTACGTTTCATAAAGTAAACAACCCTGCCAGCAATAACGATTACAGCTTAAGCCGCTCTACAATGTACAAAAACAGCTGGTTTAGAGCTGTTGATAGTTGGAGAAACGGGAGAATATATTAAATAAATAATGAAAATAAAGTGAATTTCCGCTTTATTAAGTTTTTGGTAGACATGAAAAATAATTAAAATGAAAATATGTTTTTTAATGTACCCTTGGGAAAGGGTTACAAAGGGTGATTCAACACTTAGATTCATTCACGAAAGTGTAAAAAGAGGACACGAAGTCTCTATGGTAACACCAGAAAGATTAAGCATACGAGACAGTGTTACAATGGGAAATTGTGAGGTGTTTACCAAAAATCAAAAAGTTTCTTCTAGTGTTACATCTTTTCAACAAAATTGTGAGAAAAGCTTTAAATTTCTTCCTTTAGCGGAGTTTGATGTCGTTTTCATGAGAGCCAATCCGCCATTAGATCCTTTTGTATTGAACTTTTTAGACTCAATTAAAGATGATGTATTTGTGATGAATGCGGTAAGAGGATTGAGAGAAGCAAATAATAAGATTTATACTGCTGCTTATTACGATCCTGAACAAGAATTTATTCCTAAAACATATGTTTCAAAAGATGTAGATTACTTGCAACAGATTATAGAAGAGTCTGATCAGGAACAAATGATAATGAAACCTCTTGATGGGTACGGAGGGAAAGGTGTTATCGTTATTGAAAAATCTGCTTCAAAAAACATTAAATCACTTCTGGATTATTATGTAAACAGTAGTACCAAAGATGGTAAGTCACAATATGCCATTCTTCAAGAATATATTGAAGGTGCTGAAAATGGTGATGTAAGAGTGTTTATGTTGCATGGTGAACCAATTGGAGCACTTAGAAGAGTTCCATCCAAGGGAGATGTTCGCTCAAATATTTCAGCTGGTGGAACAACAGAAAAATACAAATTATCTAAAGAAGAAATTAGGGTATGTAGAAAAATTGGAGAAAAACTTGTTAGAGATGGTTTATTTTTTGCTGGCTTGGATCTAATTGGAAGTAAATTAGTTGAAGTAAATGTCTTGAGTCCAGGTGCAATAACAGAGTACAACAGATTAAACAAAACAAAACTTCAAATCAAAATTATAGATTATCTCGAAAAAACTGTAAAAGCAAGAAAAGAAGCTTTGGCTAAGAATAATAACATTGACATGAATTCGATTACAATAGATTAATTAAAAATGACAATTAACGAGATTATTAAAGCGATTAAAAGCGGAAAACCTTTTAAAGCAACTGCAGTTGATAAATCATTCAGCATTAAAATTGATCGTTACGTCCCATATATCTGTACAGCCATTCATAATGGCAGTAATATAAGAGAAGCATTATCTAATAAAATTGCTCTTGATGACTATGAGAGATGGTATGAAGAAGATCCACATACGGCAGACTTCATTGCTTCTATGCCAATAACTTTAGTAGCCCATGATTCTAGATACGAATATGAATTAAACAGAAAACAACCCGTTTATGAAGAAGCATGGGGAAAGCAAGTTTGGAAAAAACCATTATCTAAAAAGGAAATAAAAATAAGTGCTCAAAAGCATGAAAATTATTACAAAGTTACCCATGCTTTAATTGGAAAATTAGAAAGTTTGTTTGGAGCTTCATTAGTGTATGATGTTCATTCATACAACCACAAACGTTGGGATAGAGATGTGCCAGTATTTAATATTGGTGTTGAGAAAATCGATAATGAAAAATATGCTAAATACATTAATAATTGGAAAGAAGAACTTGAAAACATTAAACTGAATGGAATAAAAGTTAATGCTGAAATTAATGATGTGTTTTTTGGAAGAGGATATAACTTAGAATTTATCACTAAAAACTTTAATAACACTTTAGTTTTAGCTACTGAAATAAGTAAAATTTATTGTGATGAAGAAACAGGAGAGATTTATCCTCAAGTAATCAAAAATATTCAAGCCAGGTTTAAAAAAGCGATTCTAAACAATGCAAATTTATTTGTAAATGATTTAACTAACTGGAAGCATAAAGATAAAAACATGCTTTTAGATAACTCTATCACTCAAAATATTCAAAAAATTGACAATCAACTTTATCGGTTATTGAAAAATTTTGAAATGCTTACTTATGTTAATCCTATAAATGTTAAGACTGAAAAGGTTCGTTTTTTCAAAAGTAAATTTACTGTAAATCCAAACTTTAAGTATAAACCCATAAAAATTAATCCTTATGAGCTTACTAAAAAGCTTCATTCTATAGACACTAGAAAGATAGAAGATATTACCATTCGTCATTTGTATGAATCTGCAATTACGGGATGTATAGACAAGGTAAATCTATTATCATCAATAGGAACAGACAAGTTTTTATACAATTCCCTACGTTATTTTGGAAGACCTAATAAAATTGATATGAGAAACGCAGAGTATGTTTTACTGTTACCTGAAATAAAAGAGGAAAAAATAAAAGCTCAAAGATTTGGAGTTGATAAAGCAAAAAAAATATTTGAAGAATCATTTAAGGATTACGGATTTAAAGGAAAGATAAAAGTTGATAAAAAAGTGCTTTCAACAGTGATGGTTGTTAACTCAACAAAAACTGTAGTATTAAAAGATGGAGCTTCTTTTTCTCAAAATGAATTGCAATATTTAGCAGAACATGAAATTGGGGTGCATATGGTTACCACAATGAATGCTGCAAATAATAAACTTAAAATATTTAGCGTAGGTTTACCTATAAATACTCGAACAGGAGAAGGTATGGCTGTTTTATCTGAATATTTATCGGGTAATTTTACAATGAATAGACTTAAAGTATTAGCATTAAGAGTTATAGCCGTAGATTTAATGTGTAATGGTGCTGACTTTAAAAGCTGTTTCAATACAATAGTACAAAACTACAAAATAGAGCCAAACAGAGCTTATAATTTAGTAACCAGAGTTTATAGAGGTGGTGGATTTACAAAGGATTATTTGTATTTAAATGGATTTTCAAAATTATTTAAATTTTGGCAAGAAGGTAATGACCTTACACCTCTTTTAGTAGGTAAAACATCTATTAGTTTTTACAATACAATTGTAGAAATGATTGATAGAAACTTAATTGAAAAACCAGAATATATTACTAAAAGTTTTGAAAAACCAAGAACAGAACTAAACAATGAATTATTTGATTATATATTAAGTGGATTAAAATAAGCTTCTAACAATCACAAGCCTTCTCTTTCTTAGAAAGATTTACTATACTTCGTAAAGTAGCATCAGGCACATCTTTACAATCTATACAAATCTCACAATTCTCAATATAAACTTCTAGCTTAGCACCTTCTTTAGTTGTAGAAATAATACAATGCTCTGGGCAAGGTTTTCTATCTTTTACACTCTTATCAAAATCTACTTTAGCATTTGCCCAAAAAGTACTGTCTAAAAATGTTACTGGTATATTTTGGCACTCCAACTCACATTTTAGTTCATCACTAATTTGTACTTCGGTATCCGCTAAAAACTCTAACACCCTACCTTCTGGCAACCATGATGCTCTATCTCCATCTTTATAAAACATTGCCCAAACAAGTACACAACCCATTCCGAAACCAATCATGTAAATAAACAAACGTCTTCCAAATCCTTTCATAATTCTTCTCTTCTTACATTGCCATTAATAGCAAATTAATATCTTTATAAGGTAAGCCAAATGTTTCAGCTAAATATTTATTGGTTAACACTCCTTTATAAATGTAAACTCCATTTTGTATGCCTTGGTAAGATTTTATCATTGTTTCTAAACCACCAGATTCTCCTGTATCTAAAATGGTTGGTGTAATAACATTACTCAACGCATAAGATGCTGTTCTGGCAACTCTTGATGCAATATTTGGCACACAATAATGAATTACACCATATTTAGAAAAAATTGGCGCATCATGGCTGGTTACTTCAGAAGTTTCTATACATCCACCTTTATCAATACTTACATCAACAATAACAGAAAAATCTTTCATTTGGCTCACCATATCTTCTGTAACAACAATTGGTGCTCTTCCAATAGGGCTACTTATTGCTCCAATAACAACATCAGCTCTTTTCAATGCTTTCTCTAATACTTTTGGCTGAATTATAGAAGTTGCAACTCGCTGTCCTAACAATGCCTGTAAACGTCTTAATTTATTAGTGTTGTTATCAAATATTTTAACTGCGGCACCCAAGCCTAAAGCAGAACGTGCAGCAAATTCTCCAACTGTACCTGCTCCTAAAATAACTACTTCGGTTGGCGATACTCCAGAAATTCCACCAAACAATTGACCTTGTCCTTTACGAACATTACTCAAATATTCAGCTGCAATTAAAATAGCTGCATTACCAGCAATTTCACTCATTGCACTTACTATTGGTAATAATCCTTCTGGGTCTTTAATATAATCGAAAGCAATGGCTGTAATTTTTTTAGCCATTAACTTCTTAATAAAATTTTTGGGCTGTATTGGTAATTGTAATGCAGAAATCAATAACTGCCCTTGTTGCATCATATCAATTTCTTGTAAAGTTGGCGGTTCAACTTTTAAAATCATACTTGCTTTATACACATCTTCCGTAGTAAAAACTACTGTTGCTCCAGCTTCTGAATAATCTTTATCGCTAAAGCTGGCTCCATCTCCTACTCCAGTTTCAACAATAACTTCGTGCCCGTTATTTACCAATACCGAAACTGCATCTGGCACCACTGGCACACGTTTTTCTTGAATTGAATTTTCTTTTGGAATTCCTATTTGAAGACTGCTTTTTTTACGAGCAACTTCTAACATTTCCTCTTGAGGCATAAAACCTTGCGCCAAGGATTTTAGTAAATCATCTGATGTATTCATAGTAGCAGAAATTGATTAGGTCTTACAAAGTTAAAAAATACTAACTAGTGTGCAACAGAAATAATTCTATTGTTATCAGCATCTAACTCTATCGTAACTTTTACGGAATTTGGTGGTAATAAGTTGGGAATCATTTCTGGCCACTCTATAAAGCAATAAGAGTCTCCATAAAAATAATCTTCATAACCCATGTCAAAAACTTCTTCTTCTACTTCAATTCTATAAAAATCGAAATGGTAAATGGTTTCATTTTTATTGGACAAATACTCGTTTACAATTGAAAAAGTAGGACTGTTAGTCAATTCTTCTATCCCTAATTCTTGACATAAAATTTTAATAAGTGTTGTTTTTCCAGCACCCATTTCCCCATAAAAAAGAATTACTTTTTTATCAGAAAAATCAGAAATTAACTTTTTAGCAATTTCATTTAAATCATCTAATGAATTGGATTTATATTGTTTCAGTTCAAATTTAAAAAACTATCTAGCACTTAATTTTATTACTGGAATTAACATTTCTTCTAATGAAATTCCACCATGCTGAAAAGTATCTTTATAATACTTTACATAGTGATTGTAATTGTTCGGATATGCAAAAAACTTATCGTCTTTAGCAAATACAAAAGACTGACTTACATTTACTTTTGGCAAATGAGCATCTGATGGGTTTTTAACTGCCAACACATCTTTTGCATTGTACTCTAAACTCTTTCCTTGCTTATATCTCAAATTAGAATTTACATCTTTATTTCCAACAATTTTTGAAGGTTCTTTTACCCTAATTGACCCATGATCAGTAGCAATAACGACCTTACCTCCTCTTGCAGCAATTTCTTTAAAAATGTTTAATAGTGTAGAATGTTCAAACCATGATTTAACTACCGAGCGGTAAGCTGCTTCATCTGCTGCCAACTCTTTCACAATCTGTGTATCTGTTCTAGCATGCGAAAGCATATCTACAAAATTATATACAATTACATTTAGAGGGTTGTTAAACATATCCGGTACTTCGCGAAGTACTTTATTACCATAACTTACATTCAATACTTTATTATAAGAGAATTTAATGTCTAACCCATTTCTTTTTAATTGCTCAGCAATGTAAAATTTCTCACTTAAATTTTTCCCTCCATCATCTTCATCATTCATCCATTTATCAGGATATTTCCGTTCTATATCTGAAGGCATCATTCCTGCAAAAATGGCATTTCTAGAGTATTGAGTAGTTGTTGGTAAAATACTATAAAAAGCATCTTCCTCATCTATCCAATAATCTTGAACTAAAATACTTCTAATGGCTTTCCACTGATCGTAACGTAAATTATCAATCAACATAAAAAACACTGGAGTATCATCATTTTTAATTTCTGGAATCACATGTTTTTTAAACACATTGTGCGACATGGTTGGAGCATATTCAGGCTCGTTTAACCAATCTACATAATTGCGTTCAACAAATTTTCCGAACTGCGCATTAGCTTCAGTTTTTTGCATCTGAAAAACATCATCCATCCCACTTTCGTTAGATTTATCTAACTCTATTTCCCAATGCACTAGCTTTTTATATAGCTCTATCCACTCTCTATTATCCAAGTTGTCGTTCAACATCATTCCCAACTCCCTAAATTCTCTTTGGTAATTTGAAGTAGATTTTTCACTTACCAAACGAGTAGTATCCAAATTCTTTTTAATGGAAAGTAAAATTTGCTTTGGGTTAACAGGCTTAATCAAATAATCAGAAATTTTGGCTCCAATAGCCTCTTCCATTATATATTCTTCCTCACTCTTTGTAATCATAATTACAGGTAAACTCGGATATTTTTCTTTTACTTTCTCTAAGGTTTCTAATCCCGAAAGGCCAGGCATGTTTTCATCTAAAAAAACAATATCTACTCTCTCCTCATCTAAAACATCTAATGCCTCATCTCCACTCTGAGTAGATAAAACTTCATAGCCTTTTTCTTCTAAAAATAAGATATGTGGCTTTAATAAATCTATTTCATCATCTGCCCAAAGTATTTTTATTGCATCCATATTTTATATCTCTTTTTTAGAATTAGATATTCCCTCTTCTTTCAAGTCAAAAATAGCATTTTAGCTACTATATGAGCTTTTATCTATTAATGTTTTTATTTTTCTTGACTTTTTTCTCTAAAACACCTTAATGACAGCCAAGATTTAATACTTTTGATTTCATAAGAAATAACCCTGTTTTAAATGTCTAAGCTTAACAAAAAGAAAATATTT